>NZ_JBYSYP010000005.1:0-279933 GCF_058783565.1 Novosphingobium sp. FW305-C-111 | reverse complement strand
CGATCAACCTTGCGCCATCGTGAAAGGGGGTCCCTTTTGCGCGCCGATAGGGGGTCCCGTTTGCACGCCGATTGACAATCGGAGAGCGACACTAGGTCAGCAGCAACCTCTTGCCATGAGGCGATCAATGTCCGTCCCTGAACTGCTGACCTGCAACGAGGTCATGAAACTCACTGGCATTCGAAGCCGCACAACGATCTGGCGCCGAGTGCAAAGCGGGAATTTCCCCTCGCCTATCGACTTCGGTGCAGGGCGAATCCGCTGGACCGCGAGCGACATCAGCGAATGGGTCTCTGCACGTCCCAAGAGACGTTATTGAAGCCAGAGATAGAACCTCGTTTTTACTGAATGGTATAGTCCAATCAGCGAACCCAAGTGCAGCTCCGTCGTCCGATCGACAATAGAACCGCTCCGCCCCACTGCTCTGCAACTCTTCGGGTCGCGACGCCCGCAGATCCCTAAGCCTGCGCAACCTGGAACCTGAGGCCGAAGTTTGGTCCGTTCCAGAGCCGAGCTAAACCAAAAGCAGCGAATCTCGCGCTGCGATCCGTCCCAAGCGGATGCATCCTGTTCCGAAAATCTGCACCACCAGTGCACCACAGGAACCAGAGAGCCTCCCGGAGGAGGTGGAATCTCTCAGCTAAGTGAGTGATTTGTTGGTCGGGACGAGAGGATTCGAACCTCCGACCCCCACACCCCCAGTGTGATGCGCTACCAGGCTGCGCTACGTCCCGACCGGGCCGGCCGAGGCGACGAACGCGCTCGGCTTGGCTGGCGGGGCCTATAGGCAGCGCGTCTGCACTTGGCAAGCGCGGCCATGGCCCCCATCTGCTCGCCGGACAAAACGCCGCGTGCGTTTGCCTTGTTCCCGTTTGGGTGCTAGTCGCCCGCCGCTTGGACCTACCGGGGTGTCGCGTAATGGCGAGGCCCCGGCACGATGAGAGTCTTGCAGCCGATCATGACCGGAATTTCCAGCCTTTCGATGCTCCTCCAGGCCGCTCCCGCGGCGAGCGAGCCGCCCGCGTTCCTCACCTTCCTGCCGCTGATCGGCATGGCGGTGATCTTCTGGCTCCTCATTCTGCGCCCGCAGATGCGCCAGCAGAAGGAGCACAAGAAGAAGATCGAGGGGCTGAAGAAGGGCGATCAGGTGGTCACCGCCGGCGGCCTCGTCGGCAAGGTAATCAAGGTCGATGAGCATTACGTCGATCTCGAACTCGGTCCCAACGTGAAGGTCAAGGCGGTGCGCGCCACGATCGGCGACATCCTCTCGCCGACCTCCACGGCCCCGGCCAACGACTGACGGCAACGGAAAGAGTTTTCACGCGATGCTCGATTTTCCGCGCTGGAAGGTGACGTTCTACTGGCTGGTGACACTCGTCGCCGCCTTCGCCGCGCTTCCCTCGATCACCTCGACCATGGGCCTGCGCTGGCCGGTCGAGGCGGTGTCCCCGAAGGTCAACCTCGGTCTCGACCTTGCCGGCGGCAGCCACATCCTGCTCGAAGCCGACCCCAGCCAGGTCGGTGCGCAGCGGATCGAGGGCATGGAGGAATCGGTCCGCGGCAAGGTCAAGGCGTCCGACAAGAACATCCGCATCGGCGACATCTCGAACCAGAACGGGGCGCTGAGCTTCGTGGTCGAGGACCCGAGCCAGGTCGACGCGGTGCGCGAGCTGATCCTGCCGCTGACCACTGGCGCGGGCATGACCGGCCAGCGCGACTGGGACATCCAGGTCGTCGACGGCAACCGCTTCGTCCTCACCCCGACCAAGGCGGGCATCGACGTTGCGGTAAAGAACGCGATGGAAACCGCGGTCGAGGTCGTGCGCAAGCGCATCGACGCCTTGGGCACCCGCGAGCCGACGATCATTCGTTCCGGCGCGAACAGGATCGTCGTCCAGGTCCCCGGCCTGCAGGATCCCGAAGCGCTCAAGAGCCTGCTTGGCCAGACCGCCAAGCTCGAGTTCAAGTTGGTCGATACCACCGTGCTCCCGTCCGACCTCGCCAAGGGCCAGGTCCCGGCGGGCAGCGAGTTCGTGCCTTATGCCGATCCTGCCGCGTCGGGGTCGCCGGGCATAGCGGTCAAGCGGCTCGGCGGGATCCGCGGCGACCAGCTGACCAACGCCCAGCAGACGAACGCCCAGCAGACGAACGAACCGGTCGTCCAGATCACCTTCAACAACGATGGCGGGGCCAAGTTCGCCAAGCTGACGACCGAGAACGTCAACAAGCCGTTCGCGATCATCCTCGACGGCAAGGTCCTGTCGGCCCCGAATATCAACGAGCCGATCCTCGGCGGCGTGGCGGTTATTTCGGGCAGCTTCACCACCGAAAGCGCCAACCAGCTCGCGATTTCGCTGCGCTCGGGCGCGCTGCCGGTCGATCTCAAGGTCGTCGAAGAGCGCACCGTCGGGCCGGACCTCGGCGCGGATTCGATCCGCAAGGGCATGATCGCGATGCTCGTCGGCACTGCGGCGCTGATGACCTTCATCATCGTCACCTACGGCCGCTTCGGCGTCTATGCCTGCGTTGCGCTGGTGCTCAACGTGATGATGATCCTCGGCATCATGGCGATCGTGAATACGACGCTGACCTTGCCCGGCATCGCCGGTTTCGTGCTGACCATCGGCGCGGCGGTCGACGCCAACGTCCTGATCAACGAACGCATCCGCGAAGAGCGAAAACGCGGGCGGCGCGTCGTCCAGGCGGTCGAGATGGGCTACAAGGAAGCCAGCCGCGCGATCTTCGACGCGAACATCACCAACGTCATCGCCGCGGCGCTGATGTTCATCTTCGGCTCGGGCCCGATCAAGGGCTTCGCAGTCGTCCTCGTCATCGGCATCGTCACTTCGGTGTTCACTGCCGTGACACTCACCCGGATGTGGGTCGCGCAGTGGCTGCGCCGCACCCGCCCGTCCGAAATCAACATCTGAGGGCAGGGCCATGAAACTCCTCAAGCTCGTCCCCGACGATACCAACATCCACTTCCTCAAGTGGCGGCTGCCGTTCTTCATCGTGAGCGGCATCCTCGTCGCCGCGTCGTGGGGGCTGGTGCTGACCAAGGGTCTCAACTTCGGCGTCGACTTCGTCGGCGGCCAGATGATCCGCGCGACGTTCGAACGCAGCGCGGAAGCCCCGGTTGCCCAGCTTCGCAGCGAAGTCGCCAGGCTCGGCTATGGCGATCCGATCATCCAGACCTATGGCCAGAAGAACCAGGTCTCGATCCGGATGAAGCTGCCGGAAGGCTCGGACCACGATCCCGCGCTGTCCGACGCGATGGCCCGCAAGATCACCGCCGACATCAAGCAGAACCACGCCGATGCGCGGATCGACGGTGTCGATTCGGTTTCCGGCAAGGTCTCGGGCGAGCTGGGCTGGACCGCGTTCCAGGCGCTCGGCCTCGCGGCCTTGGCGATCTCGCTCTACATCTGGTTCCGCTTCGAATGGCAGTTCGGCGTGGGCGCGCTGTTCAGCCTCGTCCACGACGTGTCGCTGACCATCGGGATGTTCGCGCTGACCCAGATGGAGTTCGACCTCAACATCGTCGCGGCGCTGCTGACGCTGATCGGCTATTCGCTTAACGACACCATCGTGGTCTACGACCGCATCCGCGAGAACCTGAAGAAGTTCCGCAAGATGCCGATGCCGGAGCTGCTCGACCTTTCGGTCAACGAGACGCTGGCGCGGACGATGATGACCTCGCTGTCGATGCTGATCACGCTGGTGGCGCTGCTCGCACTGGGGCCGGACGTGATCTTCGGCTTCACCGCGGCGATCACGCTCGGCATCTTCGTCGGCACCTATTCCTCGGTCTACATGGCCGCGCCGATCCTGATCTGGTTGAAGGTCACGCCGAAGAGCTTCGTGCCGACCGAAAGCGCGATGGACCGGCAGGAGCGCCTGGCGCGCGAAGGCGGCGGCGCTCAGCCCTGAAGGCCGGCGACGCGCCGCCACGTTTCGGCCAGTTGGGCGGCATTGGCCTCCCAGCTGAACCGGGCGGCGTGCGCGGCGGTTTCTTTCTGTAGCGGCGGATCGGCGAAAAGCTCTCGGACGCCGGTGGCGATGGCTTCCGGCGTACGCGCGACGATGCGTCCGGCGGCAGATGAGGTCACCACCTCGCGCGCGCCGCCGACGTCGGTGATGACCAGCGGGGTCCCGCAGGCGAGCGCCTCGATCCACGCATTGGCGAGGCCCTCGTTCTCCGACGGCAGGACCATCGCGTCGGCGGCGGCGAGGACCACGGCGAGGTCCTGCGGGCCGTAGCTGCCGATGTGGACGCGCTCGGCGACTCCCCGTGCCGAGGCTTGCTCGCGCAGGTTCTGCGCCTCCGGACCGTTGCCGCAGATCAGCAGGTGCGTATCGGGAAGGCTGGCCAGCGCCTCGATCACCAGCGCGTGCCCCTTGAGCGGAATCAGGTTCCCGACCGACACGAGCAGGCGACCCTCGGCGGGTACCCCGTTCGGCGCCCACGAAGCCACCTGTTGTCGCGCCTCCGTCCGGTCGCGAGTGCGGAAAAGCGCGTGGTCGAGCCCGGTATAATGCACGGCGATTTTCTCGCGCGCCATGCCGAGCGCCGCCATGTCCTCCGCCAGCGCGGCGGACACCGAGAGCAGTGCGCTCGCCTTGTCAGCCGCATCCAGCATTGCGCGGCGAGCATGCGACACCTCTCCCCAATGGTGGATATCGGACCCACGCGCCTTGATCGTCAGCGGCAGCCCGAGGGCGTCCGCAACACGCGCAGCGGCCGGGCCGTCGGGGAAGAAGAACTGCGCGTCGACCACGTCGAACGGCTTTTCGGCATGGAGGCGGCGGGCGAGCGGCAGCACTGCGCGGGCGATCAGCCACGCATTGAGGCGCGGGCCCAGGCGGGGAATGCGCGGGTAGCGCGGGTGATGGAGCGGGTAACCGACTCGCGTCTCCCTCTCCGGCACCGCCAGCTCCGCCGCGTTGTGGAACAGCGGGGCGAGGGGGCCGGGCACGATCGGGATCGGGTTCACCACCACGAGCTCCACGTCGCCTCGCGCCGCCACGGCATCGGCTTGACGCTCCACGAAGCGGCCGAAGCCCGGTCGGCTCGGGTTGGGAAACAGCGTCGCGATGCTGAGGACCCGGACGGGCCGCGTCACAGGCGGCGCACCAGCATTTCCGCGACGCCAAGCCACGCCGGGTGATCGACCACCACCTGCCGCCCGCCGGACCCGGGCGGGAGCAGCAGGATTCGGCCGTCGCCATGGTCGATCATCCGCCCGAAGGCGAAGCGCCCGGTGCGGCGGGGCGCGAGGACGTCGCGGTTGAGCGCGCGGGCGAAGTCCTCCGGCCCGATCTCGCGCAGCCAGACCTGGTCGCCGGCGCGGTACTCGCCTGCGCTCGTGTCGACGGCCATGGCCATCAGCCGTGCTTCGCCGGCCAGCTCGGTTGGCAGCACCGCGTCCATCGGCTTGGCCAGCGCTTCCGCCCCGCTTGCCCCGAGGGTGGCGACGAGCCGCGGTGTCGGGCGCTCTTCCGGCGCGACCAGCAGCTGCGGATCGACCCCGAGCGCCGCGCCGATGCGGTTCATCCACACCAGCGAGAGGTTGCGCATCCCGGTCTCGAGCCGCCCGATCGTCTGAGCGGTGGTTGGCGGCGAGCAGCGCGCGGCGACGTCGGCGAGGGTGAGGTTCTTCTGGCGGCGGATGTCGCGGATGCGGTTTATCATCAGGGCGTCCCCTTAACCGATATGGTTTTTCTGCTTTCCTACAAAAGTGTCGTTGGGGCAAGTGCCGAGTCGCCAGCCGGACAAGGGAGACCGCACATGAACCGCATTCTCGTCGAACGCGAACTCACCCCCGAAGGCCCGCGCCGCCGGGGTGCCGCACCGCGACGCGGGCGGAGCGTAACGGTCAACCTCGCCGAATCGCCCCTGACCTGGCTCCACGCGCGCGGCCATCTTTCCGACCGCCAGTTCGAGGCCGGTGAACGCCTCCGCCTGGACTGGGAGCGAGCCCAGCTCAGTCCCGGCACGACCATGCGCTGGGACCCGGTGCGAGTGAAAGGCGGCCCCGACCAAGGCCTCAACGCAACCGAACGCCAGATGGCCGCGAAGTCCCGCTTCGACGGCGCAGTCGGCGCGGCGGGGCGGGGGCTGTCCGACATCCTGTGGCGCGTGGTCTGCGCCGGCGAAAGCCTGCCGGTCGCGGAAAAGGCGCTCGCCTGGCCGGTTCGCAGCGGCAAGCTCGTGCTGGGCCTCGCGCTCGACCGGGTGGCGGAGTTTTACCGGATCGGGTAGGTGCTTCTTCGCCTGCGAAACGATCGTCGCGAGGGAGCATTGTTGTCCAGCTACCTGCAATCCATCGCACGGACCCTGACCGGTACTTTCGATTTTTCCGGAAGGTCCTCGCGCCGGGACGTCCTGGATTACTGGATTGCCTCGGCCATTCTCCTCATCCTTGTGGACATGATCCTGCCCCGTTCACTGCTTTCGTGGCCGAGTAGGGAGATGTTCGCCTTGCTCGTCTATGCCCCGCTCCCGGCCCTAGTCGGCCGGCGCTGCCACGATCACGGCCGTTCTGCCGTGTGGGCGCTGGCGTTGCTCCCACCTGTTGCCCTCAAGTTTCACCGGAATTGGGAACTGGCCACCGGACCACTCGAACACGCTCCGACCTACGCGATCGGTTGGGCCTGGGTGCTGCTTCAGATCGCTTGTATGCTGGTTTTGTTCGCGGTCATCCTCATGCCCGGAGACGCGGGTGACAACCGGTACGGCGCCGGGCGATATGCCGTAGACGCGAGCACGCCCTGAGCAGGAACTGGTGATGCGAACAGCAGAGGGCATGGAGCGAAAGTCAGCCATTCTCGGCTTCGTCGCGGGCGCCGTCCTGACCATCCCCGCCTTGCTGCTCGCCATTGCATCAAGCGGCGCGGGGCATGGCGACTATGCCATTGCTCGCGCCCTGTTTCCCATTCCGATGTTGCTGAGCTTCAATGGCGCGATGGGTGTCCTGACCCTGATAAGCGGCGTGATCCAGTTTCCGCTCTACGGCTATCTGACGGGCGCGGCCTATCGCAGCGGGCGCTTTGGGACCCTCATGGCTGTCCTTGCGCTGCACATGGTCGCGGTTGCGGTGTGCTTCTCCGGCGTATTGAGCAACTTCGACTGATCGAGCCGCTTTAACCCTCCACCATCTCCGCCAGTTCCAGCCAGCGTTCCTCCGCCGCGTCCTTTTCGGCGCGGTGTTTTTCGAGCGTCGCCATCAGGGCGGCGAAGCGCTTGGGGTCGCGGGTGTAGAGGTCGGGGTCGGCCATCGCCGCCTCGTCGCTGGCGATCGCGGCTTCCAGTTCGTCGATCCGCGCCGGGAGCAGATCGTAGTCGCGCTGGTCCTTGTAGGAGAGCTTCACTCTCGCCTTCCCGCTCGCGGGAGGGGGCGGGGGGGTGGGCTTGTTGTCAGGAGCGGGCCCACCCCCGGCCCCTCCCGCTTGCGGGAGGGGAGACTTGGGCTTGCCTGCCAGCCGCGCCTTTCGCTGTTTCTCCCAGTCCGCATAACCCCCGGCGACGATGTCGACCTTGCCGGACCCGTCCAGGCCCAGCGTCACGGTGACCGTGCGGTCGAGGAAGTCTCGGTCGTGGCTGACGATCAGGACGGTGCCGTCGTAATCGGCGATCACTTCCTGCAAGAGGTCGAGTGTTTCAAGATCGAGGTCGTTGGTCGGCTCGTCGAGCACCAGCAGGTTGGATTTGCGGGCGAATTCGCGGGCCAGCAGCAGGCGCGAGCGCTCGCCGCCGGAGAGCGTGCCGACGCGGGCATCGACCAGCCCGGGATCGAACAGGAAATCCTTGAGATAGCCCTGCACGTGCTTTCGCACCCCGCGCACGTCGACCCAGTCGCCGCCCTCGGCCAACACGTCGCGCACCCGCTTGTCCGGGGCCATCAGGCTGCGCTGCTGGTCGATCACCGTGCCCTGCAGGGTCTTCGCGAGCGTGATCGTGCCTTCGTCGGGCTCTATCTCGCCGGTCAGGATCTTGAGCAGGGTGGTCTTGCCCGCCCCGTTCGCGCCGACGAGGCCGATCCGGTCGCCGCGGGTGATCCGCAGCGAGAAGTCGCGGATGATGGTTCGCTCGCCGAAACGCTTCGTAACCTTGTCCGCGACGATCACCGCCTTGGACTTGGCGTCGTCGGTCGCGATCGCCAGCTTGGCCGCGCCCTGGGGGCTGAGCATCGCCGCCCGCTGCGCCCGCATCTCCCACAGCTTTTCCAGCCGCCCCTGGTTGCGCTTGCGCCGGGCGGTGACGCCGCGTTCCAGCCAGTGCGCCTCGATCTTCAGCTTGGCGTCAAGCTTGTCGGCGGCGCGGGCCTCTTCGGCATAGACCTGCTCCATCCACGCCTCGTACCCGCCGAAGCCGATCTCCTTGCGGCGCAGCGCGCCGCGATCCAGCCACAGCGTCGCGCGGGTCAGCCGCTCGAGGAAGGTGCGGTCGTGGCTGATCACCACGAAGGCGCCGTTATAGCGCTGGAGCCAGCTCTCCAGCCAGTCGATCGCCGCGAGATCGAGGTGGTTGGTCGGCTCGTCGAGCAGCAGCAGGTCGGGGTCCATCGCCAGCGCCCGGGCCAGGGCCGCGCGCCGCCGCTCGCCGCCGCTGGCGCTCTCCGCGTTGCGGCTCATGTCGATGCCGAGCTGGCCGGCGATCGATTCCACCTCGTGCCGGGGCGGGGCGTCCTTGCCGGAAAGCGCGAAGTCCATCAGCGTGTCGAACCCGGTGAAGAACGGGTCCTGCTCCAGCGTGACGATCTTTGTCCCCGGTTGGACCGAGCGCGTGCCCTTGTCCGCCTCGACCTGGCCCGAGATCAGCTTGAGCAGCGTGGTCTTGCCCGCGCCGTTGCGGCCGATAAGCGCCAGCCGGTCGCGCGGCCCGATGTGGAGGTCGAGGTCGCGGAACAACCAGCCGGTGCCCTGGACAAGGCCGAGGCCTTCCCAGCTGAGGATCGGTGCTGCTGCCATGCCCGCGCGCCTAGCGGAGGGGGCGGGGAAGGTCCAGCCCGCCAAGGCTCCGCGCCTCCGGCTCCGTCTTAACTTACGGGAACCAACCGGTTCAGCCGTGCGTCATCGGTCGCAGCCGAGGAACGCCTCATCCTGCAACGGCCCGAAAAGGACCTCATCCATGTTTGCCAAGTCATTGTTCGCCCTCCCGCTCCTTGCCCTCTCGCTGCCCGCCGCGGCGGCCGAGATCCAGATCCAGTCGCAGGGTCCGGTGGTGGAGATCAGCGCCGCCCAGACCGTGCAGAGCGCGCCCGATGTCGCCACCATCAGCGGTGGCGTGACCACCCGCGCCGCGACCGCGGTCGAGGCCATGCGCCTGAACGCGGCAGCGATGGACAAGGTCATCGCCGCGCTCAAGAAGCAGGGCATCGCCGCAAAGGACATCCAGACCACCGGCATCAACCTCAACCCGCAGTGGCGCTACAACAACGACAACACCCCGCCGACCTTCATGGGCTATGACGCCGGCAACCGCGTGACGGTAGTCCTGCGCAAGGTCGAGAAGACCGGCGACGTTCTCGACGCGATGGTGGCTGCCGGGGCCAACGACATCTCCGGCCCGGCCTTCACCATCGAGGACGACACCGCCCAGCGGGCCGACGCCCGCAAGCGCGCCTTCGCCAAGGCGCAGGCCCAGGCGACCGACTATGCGAAGATGGCCGGCTACAGCTCGGTCCGGCTGCTCGAGGTCAACGAGAGCCTGTTCGGCGGCGGTCCGATCCCGTACTTGCGCGATGTTGCGCCGATGCCGATCTCGGCGGTCGCCAAGACCCCGATCGAGCCGGGCCAGGTCGGCACGATGGTGCAGATCACCGTGAAGTACGAGATGGTGAAGTAATCGCCGAATGACGGATGCGGGTTCCTGAACGATGGCCGGAACCCGCATTCACTCCTTGTTCAATGCCTGTAATCTAGGCATTGCACCATCATGCGCCGCCTCGTCTCCCTTCTTGCGATCTCGCTCCTGGCGATGCCCGTCGCCGCCCATGCCGACCAGCGGCAGGGCGAGCAGGGCTCAGTCCGCCGCGAGATGCGCGCGGGCAATGTCCGCAGCCTGGACTCGATCGAGGCGCAGGTCCTGCCCCGGATGCGGGGGATGACCTACCTCGGCCCGGAATATGATCCGGCGGCGATGGCGTACCGGCTCAAGTTCATCCAGAACGGCCGCGTGGTGTTCGTCGATGTCGATGCCCGCACCGGGCGCATCCTCGGCGAATCCCGCTGAAGTCGGCGCCTTGCTTGACCACTGCGGGCCGAGCGACCATCTAGCATTCGCAACGATTGGCGCGAAATCCCGCGCCCAGCAGGGGACAGGCCGAATGCGCATCCTGATCGTCGAGGACGAACCGACCCTCGGCAAGCAGCTCAAGTCCACGCTCGAACAGACCGGCTATGCGGTGGATCTTTCCACCGACGGCGAGGACGGCCACTTCCTTGGCTCGACCGAAGACTACGACGCGGTGATCCTCGATCTCGGCCTGCCCGAGATCGACGGGCTGACCGTGCTCGGCATGTGGCGCAAGGAAGGCCGCAAGTTCCCGGTGCTGGTCCTGACCGCGCGTGACAGCTGGTCCGACAAGGTCGCCGGGCTCGACGCCGGGGCCGACGACTATCTCGCCAAGCCGTTCCAGACCGAAGAGCTGATCGCCCGCCTGCGCGCGCTGATCCGCCGCGCCTCGGGCAATTCGTCGAGCGAGCTGATCGCCGGCGACGTCCGGCTGGACACCCGCTCGGGCCGCGTCACGCTCAAGGGTGAGCCGGTCAAGCTGACCGCGCAGGAATACAAGCTGCTGTCGTACCTGCTCCACCACAAGGGCAAGGTCGTGAGCCGCACCGAGCTGATCGAGCATATCTACGACCAGGACTTCGACCGCGATTCCAACACGATCGAGGTCTTCGTCACCCGTATCCGCAAGAAGCTGGGCGCCGACGTGATCACCACGATCCGCGGCCTCGGCTACAGCCTCGACGACCCGGCGATGGGCGGGCGCGGCTGACGATTCACCTACCCGTCCGCCCTGAGCTTGTCGAAGGGCCGCTCTTCTTTGGCGAGGTCCAGTAAAGTGCTGTCCTTCGACAAGCTCAGGACGAACGGTGAAGAAGAAGCCGAAGCAACCGCGCGCGTAAAGCCCCACACCGGCTCGCTATCGCGCCGGATGATGCTGATCGCGTTCGGCTGGATCGCGGTGCTTCTGCTGGGCGGCGGGCTCGCGCTCGACCGGACGCTGACCGGCCTCGTTACCCGGAATTTCGACGACCAGCTCGACTACATGCTGACCGCGATGGTCGCCTCGGCCGAGATCGGGCCGGACGGGGAGGTCTTCTTCAACCGCCCGTTGGGCGACCAGCGCTTCCTCGAGCCGAACAGCGGCCTGTACTGGCAGATCAGCGGCAAGGGGCACGAGGATTTCCCCTCGCGCTCACTGTGGGACCGTAGCCTCAAGATATCGACCGACCACTTCGACGCCGAGCCGCACGCCTACGACAGCAGCCAGTTCGACGGCGAGCCGCTGCGGATCATGGAACGCTCGATCATCCTGCCGGGCAGCGACACCCAGTGGGGTTTCGCGGTGGCTGCCAGCCGCAGCGAGCTCAACGCGCAGATCCGGCGGATCCGCTCGATCCTGATCTGGTCGTTCGTCGTGCTGGGTGCCGGCCTGTTCCTGATGGCGACCCTGCAGACCTATTACGGCCTCGGCCCGCTGCGGCGCGTCCGCCGGGCCATTGCCGCGATGCGCGAGGGCGAGGGCAACCGGGTGACCGAGCCGCTGCCGCTCGAGGTCCAGCCGCTGGTCGAGGAGCTCAACGGCCTGCTCGAACACTCCGAACGCCAGGCTGAAGAGGCGCGGACTCACGCCGGCAACCTCGCTCATGCGCTGAAGACGCCGCTCACTGTGGTGATGAACGCCGCCACCGCCAAGGCGCCGGACCTGTCCGACACGGTGATCCGCGAGGCTGCGGTCATGCGCCGCCAGGTCGACCACCACCTTGCCCGCGCCCGCGCCGTCGGCCGCCGCGCCACCGGCCTGTCGCGCGCCGTCGTGTGGGAAAGCGCCGAAGCGGTGGAGCGCGCGGTCACCCGGCTGTACCCGCAAGTCCGGTTCGACATGGACGGCAACCGCGAGGCCCAGGTCAACATCGAACGGCAGGACCTCGACGAGATCCTCGGCAACCTGATCGAGAACGCGGCCAAGTACGGCGGCGGCAGCGTGTTCGTCACGGTCGATGCCAACGCCGCCAACGAGCGCTTCTGCGAGATCTGGGTCGAAGACGACGGCATGGGCATCCCCGAAGACGCCCGCGAACGCATCTTCGACCGCGGCGCGCGGCTTGATACCGGCAAGCCCGGCACCGGCCTGGGCCTTGCGATTGTTCGCGACGTGGCAGAGATCTATGGCGGCGCGGTGGACCTCGACGAGAGCGAGGACCTGGGAGGGTTGCTGGTCAAGTTGCGGCTGCCGAGGGCGGCGGTGCGGTAGCGGCTGCAGGCCCACACTCCCCCGACCCCCTCCCGCATGCGGGGAGCCGAAGGCGTTCGCCTTGGCGAACAGCGGTTAGGGGTGGGCCTGTTCAAAAACTCAACCCCGCTCCCGCGGATGCGCATTCCGGTACACATCCAGCAGCACCGCCGCATCGACCTTGGTGTAGATCTGCGTCGACGACAGGCTGGCGTGCCCGAGCAGCTCCTGCAGCGAGCGCAAGTCCGCGCCCGCGCCCAGCAGGTGCGTCGCGAACGAGTGGCGCAGCGCGTGCGGAGTCGCCGTCGCGGGCAGGCCCAGCGCAATCCGTGCCCGCGCCATCGCCTTCTGCACCAGCCCCTGCGACAGCGGTCCGCCCTTGGCCCCGCGAAACAGCGGCTGGTCCCTGGCCAGGATCCACGGGCACTTCGCCGCGTAATCGGCGACGGCCTCGCGGACCAGCGGGAGGATCGCGACGACGCGCTGACGTCCGCCCTTGCCGGTGATGACCAGCGAATCCCCCAGCGGCAGGGACGAGGCCGGCAGCGACAGCGCCTCGGCAATGCGCAGGCCCGCGCCATAGAGCAGCAGCAGCACTGCCCGGTCGCGTGCGCCGATCCATTCCTCGGCCGCGTCTTCGGCGACCGTGGCGGCGAGGTGGATGGCTTCGTCCGGCGTGACCGGGCGGGGCAGGCCCTTCTTGATGCGGGGTCCGCGCAGGCGGGGCGCGGAAGCCTCGGGCTCGCCGGCCTGCTCGCGGGCGAACGCGACGAAAGCCTTCAGTGCCGAGAGTTCGCGCGCGGCGGAGACGTTGCCGATGCCGTCGGCGCGGCGGCTGGCGAGGTGGGCGCGCAGCGTCGCCGCGTCGATCCGGGCGAGCGCGCTCCAGCTCGTCGCCGCGACCGAATCGAGCAGCCGCGCGGCGGTGGCGAGATAGGCGCGGACGGTGTGCGGGCTGCGGCGGCGGGACAGCGCGAGGTGATCGCGCCAGGCTTCGAGGAAGTCCGCTTTCGTCACGCTACCAGCTCGGCGGGGACGAGCTCCGCCAGCAGCCCTTCGAGCAGCGGTGCGCCGCGGTCGGTGACGATCAGGCGCTCCCCGGTGTCGTTCAGGAGCCCCTGGCGAGCATAGAACGCGCGCTTGTCGGGCCGGATCAGGTCCCGTTCGGCGAGCCCGAAGCGCCGGGCGAGGGCCGCAGGGTCGACGCCTTCCGCAAGACGAAGGCCCATCAGCACCGCTTCCGCCGCCTGCTCGCGCTGACCCAGTGGACGCATTTCGGAGATGCCGTCGCCCTGTTCGGCCACCGCCTTGAGGAATTTCTCAGGCTTGCGGTGCCGCACGGTCGCGGTCCCGCCGCGCCGGCCATGTGCGCCAGGGCCGATCCCGGCGTAATCGTGATAGCGCCAGTAGGTGAGGTTGTGGCGGCTTTCCTCGCCGGGGCGGGCGTGGTTGCTGGTCTCGTAGGCGGGAAGCCCGGCGACGGCGGTGATCTCGCGGGTCAGGTCGAAAAGCTCGGCGCAGGCGTCTTCGTCCAGCGGCGCGAACTGCCGCTCGCGGACCATGGTGGCAAAACGCGTGCCCGGCTCGATCGTCAGCTGGTACAGCGAAAGGTGGCCGGTCCCGAACGACAGCGCGCGGCGCAGTTCGGCCTCCCACTGCGCCGCGCTCTGGCCGGGGCGGGCATAGATCAGGTCGAAGCTGACCCGCCCGAACTGCCGCTGCGCCACGTCGAGCGCCGCCAGGGCTTCGCTCGCGTCGTGCAGCCGCCCGAGGAAGCGCAGCGTTTCGTCGTCGAGTGCCTGCACACCGAGCGACACGCGGTTGATTCCGGCGACCGCCAGAGCGGCGAAATTGGCCGCCTCGACCGAACTGGGGTTCGCCTCCAACGTAATCTCGATCCCCTCGGCGAAGCCCCACAGGCGCTCCGCTTCGGAGAGCAGGGCCGCGACCAGCGCGGGCGGCATCAGCGAGGGCGTGCCGCCGCCGAAGAAGATCGAGGTCAGCGCGCCCGGCCCGGTCGCGGCACGCTCGTGGCGCATGTCGGCGACCAAGGCGCGGGACCATTCGTCCACGTCGATGCCCGCCCGGACATGACTGTTGAAGTCGCAGTACGGACACTTGGCGAGGCAGAACGGCCAGTGGATATAGAGGGCGAGCGCCATCGCGCCTTAGGTCGATGTTAACCCCTGAAAGTCAAGCTGGATCGCCATGGGGACGGGTCGGATCGGACTGGCTGTTGCGGCTGCGCTGGCGGCGCTGTGCGCGCTGCCGGTCGCGGCCGACGAACCCGGCGCGCGCAATTCGTTCGCGGAGCAGTTGCTCGAAGTCCACAATGCCGAGCGCCACCGCCTGGGCATCGCCCCGCTGCGCTGGAGCGAAAAGCTCGCCGCCGATGCCGCGCAGTGGTCGACCGCGCTCGCCCGGCGCGGGGTGATGGAGCACGCCAGCCAGGACGTGCGCCGCGGGGAAGGGGAGAACCTCTCGATCGGCGCCGCCGGCTATTTCGCGCCGCGCGACCTGGCGGGCGCATTCGTCGACGAGCGGCAGTACTTCCGCCCGGGGAAGTTCCCGGACAATTCGACCACCGGCCAATGGTCCGACGTCGGGCATTACACCCAGCTGATCTGGGCCGGGACCGAGGAAGTCGGCTGCGCGATGACCCGGGGCAGCGAGTTCGACTTCCTCGTCTGCCGGTACTGGCCCTCGGGCAACTGGGTCGGCGTTTCGGTGCCCTGAGCGCGCAACCAGTCCCCAAGAACCGTCCGTGCTGAGCCTGCCGAAGCACAGCCCTTCCTGGGGCGCGACGGTCTGAAAACGAAGAGCGGTCCTTCGACAGGCTCAGGACGGACGGGTTGGTATGAGCTTCAGCCGAACTGCTCCGCCACCAGTTTGGCGAACGCATCGGCGCGGTGGCTGATTGCGTGCTTTTCCGCCGGATCGAGCTCCGCAAACGTGCGGGTATCGCCCACCGGCACGAACACCGGGTCATAGCCGAAGCCCATCGTCCCGCGCGGGGGCCAGGTCAGCGTGCCGTTGGCGCGGCCTTCGTAGACGGCATACTCGCCGTCCGGCCAGGCGATGGCGAGGACGCAGGCGAACCAGCATGAGCGGTCCGTCTCCCGGCCCTTCTCGGCGAGCTTTCCCTCGACCTTGCCCATCGCCATGTACCAGTCGCGGCCCGGCCCGCCCTCGAAGCGGTCGGCCTCGGCCCAGTCGGCGGTATAGACCCCGGGGGCGCCGTTCAGCGCGGCGACGCACAGGCCCGAATCGTCGGCGAGCGCCGGGAGCTGCGAAGCCTCCGCCGCCGCCCGCGCCTTGATCAGCGCGTTTTCGACAAAGGTCGTGCCGGTCTCCGCCGGCTCTGGCAGGCCCAGCGCGCCGGCCGACAGGCAGTTCAGCCCGTACGGCTCGAGCAGCGCCTGGATTTCCCGGAGCTTGCCCGCGTTGTGCGTGGCGATGACGAGATTGCCGGGGCCGAGGCGGCGGGTCATGCGGACTTGTCCATCAACTCGAACCTCACGTCGTCATTGCGAGCGTAGCGAAGCAATCCAGCGCGGTTTGCGCAAGCCCCGGATTGCCGCGCGACCTGCGGTCGCTCGCAATGACGATCGTGGCGGAACTCACCCCCGAACCGCGCGGTCCTGCGCCTCGAAGATCTGCGCCGTGCCCATCCGCGCAAGCCGCAGCAGGCGAAGCAGGCCCTCCTCGTCATAGGTCGCGCCTTCGGCGGTCGCCTGGACCTCGGCGATCTTGCCGCCCTCGATCAGCACGAAATTGGCGTCGGCATCGGCCGAGCTGTCCTCGATGTAGTCGAGGTCGAGCACCGGGGTGCCGTTCACGATCCCGCACGAGATCGCCGCGACCTTCTCGGTCAGCGGGTCCTGCTGGATCGCGCCCGCGTCCATCAGCTTCTGCACCGCGAGCCGCAGCGCGACCCACGCGCCCGAGATGGCTGCGGTGCGGGTGCCGCCGTCGGCCTGGAGCACGTCGCAGTCGAGCGTGATCTGCCGTTC
This sequence comes from Novosphingobium sp. FW305-C-111, assembly GCF_058783565.1. Taxonomy (NCBI): domain Bacteria; kingdom Pseudomonadati; phylum Pseudomonadota; class Alphaproteobacteria; order Sphingomonadales; family Sphingomonadaceae; genus Novosphingobium; species Novosphingobium sp. FW305-C-111. The sequence goes on along the minus strand of NZ_JBYSYP010000005.1, from coordinate 263,453 downwards.
GCCGAGCTTCTTGAAGTCGGTCACGGCGCGCAAGCTACGCCCGATCAGTCGCTGGATTTCCTGCGTGCGCCCGCTCTGCTTGCCCTTCGCGGCTTCTCGGCTGCCGCGGGTGTGGGTGGCGCGCGGGAGCATCGAGTATTCCGCCGTCACCCAGCCTTCGCCCTTGCCGCGCATGAACGGCGGCACGCGCTCCTCGACGCTGGCGGTGACCAGCACCTTGGTGTCGCCGAACCCGATCAGGACCGAGCCCTCGGCATGCTTGGTGAAGCCGGTCACGATGGTGATGGCGCGCATCTCGTCGGGCGCGCGGCCGGAAGGTCGCATGGTAAACTCCGTGAAATCCCGCCCGGAACCGTCCGCCCCGAGCTTGTCGAAGGGCCGCTCTTAGCTTTATCGCGTGCAAAGAAAAGGACTGTCCTTCGACAGGGCCAGGACGAGCGGGCTATGATGACGCATTGCAAGCGCTTAGATCGACGCATGATGCACAAACGCCAGTCCGTTTTCCGCCTCGCTTCCGCGGCCGGGGCTGTCCTGCTCGCCGGCTGCGCGGCGCAAACCCCTCCGGCGGAGACCGCAGCCCCGGCGCATGCCCCGCAGGAGACGATCACCTTCGCACTCAACACCTGGGGCAAGCCGCTGGCCTACTGGCAGGTCCGCGAGGACGGTTCGGGCGAGCTCTGGCGGATCGTCGACAAGGGCGACTTCCGCACCTACGACATCGAGAAGTACCGCTTCACCCTGCCCGAGGAGGCCGGCGTTCCCTTCATCGCTGCGACCGAGATCGCCCAGGACGCGGCGCGCAAGGGCCTGCCGTGCGAGCGCACCATCACCGACATGCCCTATGGCGCGATCACCTGGACCTACCCGGCGGCGGAAAGGAAGCTCGCCTTCGACTTCGGCTGCACGGGCGAGGGCACCGGCAAGGTCTACGACGCGCTGGGCCGCGCGTCCGAGGTGATCGAGAAGCAGGGCCGGATCGAGGCGAAGCCGTTTGCGGTCGAGCATGTGGGAGGAAAAAATTAGCGGGCTGCCCCCCTTCGCTCACATTAGCCCACCTATCGCGGTCTGCGCGGTCGTGGGCCTGTCATTGGGAATGCTCGCGTTTGGCCGCTGGAATGCCGGTGAGTGCGCGATGGATCCCGCAGGGCAAAGTCATTGGCTGCAATCTGATCGGAGTAATGCTGAGCGTTCGTCATGCGATCCCTGGCGATTTGTCGACGATCCAGCCAATATCATCGAGATCAAGGTCGTGTATACCAACGCCGGATGGGGGGAGCGATCGAGGCAGTTGGAGATTGAAAAATCTGGCCGCATCGCACTGTCTGACGAGACAAAGCCTATGATTGGCGACTGGTCAGTCGTGCGATCAGTTCAAGATCCCCGCGTTGCGCGGGACATTCTACGGAAGCTAGCTTCGCTAGCCACATACAACCGTCTCGACTCTCAAACATTTCGTGAAACTGCAGGACCGAAAGTGAGGTGTTATGGACGGGCCTCGGATGGCGGTGAATTCATGCTCGAAGCAACCTCGGACAATGGTCAGGCTTGGACAAGTGTGATTGATCTAAGCTGTGCATCACTAGCAACGCAGGAAGCCACAGCACGTATCGGAAGCGCTTTTGCAAATGCAGTAAAGCGGACTGGTGCTGGGAGCCATTCGGGCGAAACGTTTTACATGCCGATTAATTGACATGCCCACGCCGCCCCTCTCCGAACTGTCCAATCGCGCCCGGGAGATTTTCCGGCTGGTGGTCGAGGGCTATCTGGCGAGCGGGCTGCCGGTGGGCTCGAAGACGCTCGCCAGCGGCGGGGCGATCCAGCTGTCGTCGGCCTCGATCCGTTCGGTGCTGCAGGAATTGCAGGACGCCGGGCTGCTCGCCTCGCCGCACACCAGCGCGGGGCGGTTGCCGACCGATGTCGGGCTGCGGCTGTTCGTCGACGGGATCATGCAGGTGGCCGAGCCTTCCGCGGCCGAGCGGGCCCAGATCGAGCATGGGCTGGCGCGCGGCGGGACGATCGAGGCGGCGCTCGCGGCGGCGAGCGCGGCGCTTTCGGAAATGTCGGCCGGCGCGGGCGTGGTCATGGTTCCCCGGGCCGAGCACCGGCTGGCGCAGGTCAGCTTCGTGCCGCTGGGACAGGCGCGGGCGCTGGCGGTGCTGGTGGCGGAGGACGGCGCGGTGGAGAACCGCGTGCTCGACCTGCCGCCCGGCGTGCCGGCCTCCGCGCTCGAGCAGGCGGGCAATTATCTCACCAGCCGCCTTGCCGGGCGCACGCTGGGCGAGGCCGCGGCGATGGTGCGGGAAGAAATCGCCGGCGGACGCACCGCGCTCGATTCGATCAGCCGCGACCTTGTGGAGCGCGGCCTCGCCGTGTGGACGACCGACGCGGCGCAGCGACCGGTCCTGATCGTGCGCGGACAGGCCAACCTGCTCGACGATTCGGCGCTCCACGACGTCGAGCGCGTCCGCCAGCTGCTCGACGAGCTGGAAGAGGCCGAGGCGATCGCCGGGGTGCTCGACGCCGCGCGCGAGGCGCAGGCGACGCGGATCTTCATCGGCAGCGAGAACCGGCTGTTCTCGCTTTCGGGCTCTTCGGTCATCGCCTCGCCGTGGCGCGATGCGGAGGGGCGGGTGGTCGGCGTGGTGGGGGTAATCGGCCCGACGCGGTTGAATTATGCGCGGGTGGTCCCCATGGTGGATTTCACCGCTCAATCACTGAGCAAACTCATCGGACAGGACGGATTTTCGCGGAAATGATGAACGACGACACGCGCCAGCACGACGAAGCTGTGGAAGCCGAACTCAAGGGCGTGCCCGAAGAACTGACCGAAAAGGGGGACGGCGGGGACGAAGCCGCCGCGCTGCGCGAACAGCTCGAAGCGGCCAGGCAGGACGTGCTTTACGCCAAGGCCGAAACCCAGAACGTACGCCGCCGGCTTGAAAAGGACATCGCCGATGCCCGCTCCTATGCCGCGACCGGCTTTGCCCGCGACATCCTTTCGGTTGCCGACAACCTCGCCCGCGCGCTCGACGCGATCCCTGCCGACCTGCGCGAGGACGACCGGCTCAAGAGCCTCGTCGCCGGGATCGAGGCGACCAGCCGCGAGATCGACAAGGTCTTCGGCCTCCACGGCATCAGCCGCATCGCCGCCAAGGGCCTCCCCCTCGACCCCAACCAGCACCAGGCGATGCTCGAAGTTCCCACCAACGACGCCGAACCCGGCACGATCGTGCAGGAGCTGCAGGCAGGCTACATGATCAAGGACCGGCTGCTGCGTCCGGCGATGGTGGCGGTGGCGAAGAAGGGGGAGTGAGTTCATGGGCGGCGCGGGTGCGTTGCTTGGCATCCTCGCCGCTCTCGGATTTTTCTGCCTGCTGTTCTGGGCATTCGTGAGCAACGGCGCTCCGGCGCAAATCCACCCCGAGCCGTCCAGATCCCCGGTCGCGAAGGAACCTCCGGACTATCCTTCAGACAGGCCGTACGCCGTGTTCAGCAGGGACTGGGATCGCGAAGTCAGGGCAAGGGACGCCTTGCTTTGTGTCAAGTCTGCAGGTGCTCGTTGGGGGCTTCCTAATACGACGAAACTCGTGGCTTTGGACGAGCGAATTTCGCTGGCCGAGCAAACGCTAAACCAGTCCCGCAATTCACCCGCGGCAAATGAGCTGGATCGCGCTCTCGAAGCCTATGGCGGCGACCTTGCCGTGTGCCTTCTCCTTGATCGGTCTGGTTCGACAGTGGATCAAAGCCCGACGATCGCGGGCGAAATCAAGCGGGCGGCGTTGCAGTTCAAACGTGCCGGCGCAGATCTGGCGGTGATGGGTTACACCACATTGGGCTGGCATGGCGGACCAGCGCGACAAGCGTGGTTTGCAGCCGGTCGACCGGCGTTCCCTGGCCGTCTCTGCTCCCTCCTGCACCTCCGAATCAAGGACTTTGGCGAGCCACTTGCGGACGAGGACTGGCGAGCGATGTGCGATGCCCGCTGTCACTTCGAAAACATCGATGGCGAGGCACTTGAATGGGCTTGGCGGGAACTGAACAGTCAGCCGGCGACAGCTCGAATTCTCGTCTTGATCTCGGATGGTGCGCCGGTCGATGACTCAACGATCATGGCCAATGGGCTGAATTTTCTGCCCCGCCACTATGATGAGGTTTTCGACAGGCTGGACAAAGATCCGGTCGCCAAGCTGGCATTGATCGGGTTGAATGACTTCGACCCCGGACCGGATTCTCCGCTGTGGACCTATGCGCCCGACGGAGAGATTCTCCAACCGCTCGGGAAGATCCTGCGAGAAGCGCGGGTTTGCACGCAGGCAAAGGAAGACCCTATCTTTCCCAATTCTCCCCCGTCACACCGAACCTGATCCGGGGTCCCGCTCCATCCGGTTTCAGCTTGGGCTCAAAGTCAGGCGGGACCCCGGGTCAAGCGCGGGGTAACTAAGGACAGGCACCCCCTGAATCCCACCGGCGGCTAAAATGGAGAAATGAACCTCGGATCTGCACAGGCCGCATGGCCGTTCAGAGGTGCGCTTCGATCACCGTGCGGTAGTGGTCGTTCGATGCATCGGTTTCAAAGGTCCCGCCGAGCTGCTGGACCGAGGCCTTGATGATCGAAAGGCCCAGCCCGATCCGTCTGCTTGCCGCATCGCGGGTCACCCCGTTGCGCGACCCTGTCGACATGCAGGTCAAGCGATAGGCCCGCTCGCCGCGGAGCTCGCCGGTGAACTCGACCGATCCGCAAAGATCGCCAAAGGAATGCTTCACGGCATTTGCCGCCAGCTCGTTGACGATCATCGCCAGCGTGCCGGCGACCTTCGCGTTGACGCGAAGGTCGTCGAACGTTCCGTCGATCGCCAGGCCTGATCCAGAGGCCTTGCCGAACAGTCGCATTACGCGCCCGAGGTAGTCGGCAAGCCCGATCTCGCCTTCGCCGGTTCCGACACCGATATGTTCGTGGAGCATTGCGACTGTCTGGATCTGCTGCTGCACACTGGCGAGCACATCGGCGGCCGCCTCGTCCCGGGCGCACCGACGCTCGAGAGCGACGAACGAACCGACCGACTGGAGCGAGTTCTTGACCCGGTGGTCGATTTCCTGCCGCAGGGTCTTCTCGCGCTTGATCGTTTCGCGCAGTTCGAGCTGGGTAACGACTTGCCGCGCCAGGACGCGGAGCGTGTCGCGCTGTATCTCGGTCAGCTCGCGAGGTTTGCGATCGAGCACGCACAGGGTGCCGATCGCAATGTCGTCCGAGGTCCGCAACACCGCTCCCGCATAGAAGCGCAGGCCGTTGTCGCCGATATACAACGGATTGCTGCTGGTTCTCTCATCAGCGAGCGTATCAGGTAGCTCAAGGAAGTCGCCCTCCCTGATCGCCTGGCTGCAGATCGAGACATCGCGGGAAGTCTCCGACAGACCCAGCCCAATCTCTGCCTTGAACCATTGGCGGTCCGTATCGACCAGGCTGACCAGGGAAACCGGCGTCTCGCAAATGCGCGAGGCCAATTCGGCCACTTCGTCGAATGCGGCCTCGCGCGCAGAATCCAGAATGGCCATCCTGCGAAGGACGGCAATTCTGGCAGCATCTTCGGGAAGGACTGAATCAGGATCCATTGGCCTCATCATTTGGCCATAAACGTGCATCCTGCAATGCCTTTGGTGGCGAACGGCATGAAGTGGTCCACATCGGGATCCAGGTCACACCAGCTGCGCCGCGTTCTCGTCCCGGTGCTTCTTCAGGTACTTCATGAACGGTGTGCCGCCCGTGCCGACGTCCGGATCGTTGCCCGCTTCGGCCGAGGCCTGCTTGTTGATGTAGCTCGCCGCGTATTCGAGGTGGCGGGTGCGGAAGCGGGTGACCTGGTCGAGGTTCGCGTTGAACGCCTGCTTCAGCGCGCTGTCGCCCTCGGCAGTGACGAACGTGCGCAGGGTGGACTGCGCGGCAAGGTCCTCGATGAAGCGGCGGTGGGGCACCGGGCGGTAGTGGTGCAGTTCGTCGAGGAACTGCCTGAGCGGGTCGTCGGAGTGGCGCACGCCGAACAGCGCGTCCATGGCGGGGACGATCGAGCTTTGCGAGCCGGTCTGGCCGCGCAGCGCCTGCGGCTTGCCGCCGAACTTCTCCACGCCGTCATAAACGAGCCCGCCGTCCAGCGCCGGGTTGTTCGCCCAGCCGTGGATGAACGGGCGGACGCGGTGGAAGTAGATGTAGGGATCGCACCGCTCGGGCATCCGGGCGAAGGCGGCGTAGATGTTGTCCCACGCCGCGTGCATGCCGGTGAGCAGTCGCTCGCAGCTTCGCGCATCGTGCGCGGCGGCGGCATCGACCAGCTGCACCGCGGCGTCGAGGATCTCGGCTGCCTCCGCCTCGATCGCGACGTGGACCAATACGAACCAGTCCTCGTCCTGTCCGCCCTGGAAGTTCTGGACCATGCGGATATTGTCGAGGGCGATCGGTCCGGCCTTGTCGATCCGCGCCCAGTTATCGAGGACATAGGCCGAGTATGGCAGCAGCGGTGCCTGACCGAGCCGGTCCGCCAGCGCCACGATCGGGCGGGCGAGGTTCGCGGGAAGCGAGGCAGGCGGAGCCTTCTGGCCCCAGACGTATGCCTGGACGAGGAAACTGTAGCGGACCATCGCGGCGCGGACCTGTTCTTCCGGCGCCTCTTGCGCCCAGTCCTCGAGGTGCGGGTCGGGCAGGTCGGCAAGCCAGTGGCGCACGCGGCCGCTGGTGATCAGGCGCGAGAGCATGCTCGCCGCTTCTTCGGTGGCAGCCAGTTCAGCGGGGAGGGCGATCTCGTCGAGTTCGAAATGCGACAGAAAGCCGCGTTCCGGCGTCATGCCGTATCGGGAAAGCTCCATCAGGTGTCTCTCTCAGGGTCCGGGCGCGGGTTCGGCCGCCCGGTGGTTGCAACTGATACCAGTTTGGCCTGACCGGCTCAATCGCTTCGCCGCAAACGCCGGGGAAAGGCGGAACCCGGCGCGCCTCGCTTCGTATCTTCAGGGAAGGGATACTGGAGACAGAAAATGCGCAAATTCATCATCTTGCCGGCGATTGCGGCATCCGCCCTGGCGCTATCCGCCTGCTCGACCAATTATGCCGGAGAAGGCGCACTGGTAGGTGCCGCAGGCGGCGCGGCGGTCGGCGCGATTACCGAAGGCGATGTCGCCAAGGGTGCGGCGATCGGCGCTGCGGCGGGCGCCGTCGCGGGTACGCTGATCAAGAAGGACGGCCGCTGCTATGAGCGCGACCGGTATGGCTACGAGTACGAAGTGCGCTGCTAAATCACGCCACACGATCGTCATTGCGAGGCCGCGGGCCGCGGCAATCCAGGGCTAGCCTGAAATCGCTCCGGACTGCTCCGCCGCCACGCTCCTCGCAATGACGAAGCGGGGGCGGAGAGTCAGAACGGCAGGATGCTCTCCAGTACCGCCGCGCTGGGGCTTCCGGGAACGGTTGCCCCACGCCGTGCCAGAAAAGCATGGCGGACGATCTCGGCCTGTTGCTCGATGCCGTAGCGCTCAAGCCGCCAGCCGGGCCGAACCGCGTAGTGATACGGGCAGAACGGGTGGCGCATCAGCGGCAGGTACCAGCGCCCCTTGCGCTGGGCCTGCCAGACATGGGTCATCTCGTGCAGGAACAGGGCCTGCAGCGATAGCCCAGCCGCCGCCATGTCGTCGCTGTAGTGCGGCGCCTGCGGGTGGAAATGGATGTGCCCCATCGGGGCCATGACCACTGCTTTCGGCTGGAAAGGAAACCACTTGCGCCGCCGGACGCGGACCTCGCCGAGCCGCACCGCATCCCCGAACATCGAGCGGGCCAGCGCCTTCTCGCCGTCGGTGAGGGGGCGCTCCCCGCCGGGCGGGCAGGCGTGAGCCGCATCGCTGCTCACATGTGGTGGTCCGTCTCGCCCGCCATCGCGCCTTCGACTTTCGCCTTGGCGGTGATCTTGTCCCCGTTGTCCAGGGTGATCGTCAGCTCGGTCTCGCCGCCGGGGGTGAGGCCGGTGCCGAAATCGTAAAGCATCACGTGGAGCCCGCCCGGCTTGAACGACACCGACTTGCCCGGCTCGATCGGCACGTCCTTGACGGGGGCCATCGTGGCAACGCCGTTCTCCATCTTGCTCTCGTGCATCTCGGCCCGGCCGGCGCCCTCCACGAAAACCCCGGCGATCTTGCGCGGCGCGCCGCTGCCCTGGCTGAGCGTGAAATAGGCCGAGCCCGGGCGGCCCGAGGCCATCGGCAGCTTCACCACCGCGTCGGTGAGGGCGATGCCGGGGGCATTTTCGGGCGTCTCGTCGGCAGCGGCCGAGGTCGCATCCCCTGCGGGAGCCGAACCTTTTTCACCGCACGCGCCCAGTGCCAGCGCGCCCGCACCCATCACCGCGATCGCCATCATCCGCATCGGCCAAAACTCCTGTTGTTCCGTCCCGGGTCAGGTAGGGGGGAGCGGCCCTTGTGCCAAGCGAAACCGAACCTATATCGCCCCCGTCAGAGCCGCAGACGGCCACCTCGCCCATTCGGGGAGAGGCCACGGTGCGGTGTCTCAATCGGAAGGAAAATGGGGTTATCATGGCAAAAGTGATCGGTATCGACCTCGGCACCACCAACAGCTGCGTGGCCGTGATGGACGGGGGCAAGCCCAAGGTCATCGAAAATTCGGAAGGCGCGCGGACCACTCCGTCGATCGTCGCCTTCACCAAGGATGGCGAGCGCCTGATCGGGCAGCCTGCCAAGCGCCAGGCCGTTACCAACGGCGACAACACGATTTTCGCGGTGAAGCGCCTGATCGGCCGCCGCTTCGACGACCCGGTGACCCAGAAGGACACCGCGCTCGTTCCCTATCACATCGTCAAGGGCAAGAACGGCGACGCGTGGGTCCAGGCCGGCGGGCAGGATTACAGCCCCTCGCAGATCTCGGCGTTCACCCTGCAGAAGATGAAGGAAACCGCCGAGAGCTATCTGGGCGAGACCGTCACCCAGGCGGTGATCACCGTGCCGGCTTACTTCAACGACGCCCAGCGCCAGGCGACCAAGGACGCCGGCCAGATCGCCGGGCTTGAAGTGCTGCGCATCATCAACGAGCCGACCGCGGCCGCGCTCGCCTATGGCCTCGACAAGGAAGACGGCAAGACCATCGCGGTCTACGACCTTGGCGGCGGCACCTTCGACGTCTCGATCCTCGAGATCGGCGACGGCGTGTTCGAGGTGAAGGCCACCAACGGCGACACGTTCCTCGGCGGCGAGGACTTCGACACCGCGATCGTCGAGTACCTCGCGGACAAGTTCAAGTCGAAGGAGAACATGGATCTCCGTACCGACAAGCTGGCCCTGCAGCGGCTCAAGGAAGCCGCCGAAAAAGCCAAGATCGAACTGTCGAGCGCGCAGACGACCGAGATCAACCTGCCGTTCATCACCGCCCGCATGGAAGGCGGCGCGACGACCCCGCTCCACCTCGTGGAGACGGTGACCCGCGCCGACCTCGAAAAGCTGGTCGGTGACCTGATCAAGCGTACGCTCGAGCCGTGCCGCAAGGCGCTGGCCGATGCCGGCATCTCGGCCTCGCAGGTCGACGACGTCGTGCTCGTCGGCGGCATGACCCGCATGCCGCGGGTCCGCGAAGTGGTGAAGGAGTTCTTCGGCAAGGATCCGCACACCGGCGTGAACCCGGACGAAGTCGTCGCCATGGGCGCGGCGATCCAGGCCGGCGTGCTGCAGGGCGACGTCAAGGACGTGCTGCTGCTCGACGTCACCCCGCTGTCGCTGGGGATCGAGACGCTGGGCGGGATCATGACCAAGATGATCGACCGCAACACCACGATCCCGACCAAGAAGAGCCAGGTCTATTCGACTGCCGAGGACAACCAGCAGGCGGTGACGATCCGGGTCTTCCAGGGCGAGCGCGAGATGGCGCAGGACAACAAGCTGCTCGGCCAGTTCGACCTCGTCGGCATCCCGCCGGCGCGGCGCGGCGTGCCCCAGATCGAGGTGACGTTCGACATCGACGCCAACGGCATCGTCAACGTCTCGGCCAAGGACAAGGGCACCGGCAAGGAACAGCAGATCCGCATTCAGGCTTCGGGCGGTCTGTCCGATGCCGACATCGACCAGATGGTCAAGGACGCGGAGAAGTTCGCCGAGGAGGACAAGAAGCGTCGTGAAAGCGCCGAAGCGCGCAACAACGCCGACAGCCTTGTCCACGCGACCGAGCGCCAGCTTGAAGAGAACGCCGACAAGATCGACGCCTCGCTGAAGGAAGAGATCGAGGCGGCGATCGCCGAGACCAAGGCCGCAATCGAAAGCGGCAACGCCGACGACATGACCGCCAAGACCCAGGCGCTCACCGAGAAGGCGATGAAGATGGGCCAGGCGATCTACGAGAAGGAGCAGGCCGCGGCTTCGTCGCCGGGCGCCGATGCTCCGAAGGCGGATGACGACGTTGTCGACGCCGAGTTCTCGGAAGTCGACGACAACAAGGCCTGATCAGCTAATGAAACGCCGCCGCCGCCCGTGCTTTGCCGCGCGGGCGGCGGTCTGTTTCCAGCGGGTGCGGGCCCGGGGGTAAGCCATGTCGGTCGAAGTCGACTATTACGAACTGCTCGAAGTCGAGCGCACCGCGGACGACCGGACGCTCAAGTCCGCGTACCGCAAGCTCGCGATGAAATTTCACCCGGACAAGAACCCCGGGTGCCAGGAGTCCGAAGCCAAGTTCAAGCAGATCAACGAGGCCTATGCCTGCCTCTCCGATCCGCAGAAGCGTGCCGCCTATGACCGCTACGGCCACGCGGCCTTCCAGCAGGGCGGACCCGGCGGGTTCGGCGGAGCCGAAGGCGGCTTTGGCGGCGACTTCGGCGATATCTTTGAAACCATCTTCGGCAGCGCATTCGGTGGCGGCGGCCGCCAGCAGGCGCGGCGCGGCGCGGACCTGCGCTATGACATGGAGATCGGCCTCGAAGAGGCGTTCCACGGCAAGCAGGCGGAGATCGCGGTCGAGGTCTCGCAGGCTTGCGAGCCCTGTGGCGGTTCGGGTGCGCAGCCGGGCACCGGCACGCGGCGCTGCAACCTCTGCCACGGGCAGGGCAAGGTTCGCGCCCAGCAGGGCTTCTTCATGGTCGAGCGGACCTGTCCGTCATGCCACGGCCGCGGCGAGGTGATCGAAAGGCCCTGTCGCTCGTGTGGCGGCGAGGGCCGGGTCGATGCCGAACAGAAGCTCGACGTCACCATTCCCCCCGGTGTCGATACCGGCACCCGCATCCGTCTGGCTGGCAAGGGCGAGGCAGGGCCGTTCGGCGCGCCTCCGGGCGATCTCTACATCTTCATCCACGTCCGCCGCCACCGCGTGTTCGAGCGCGAGGGCACGACATTGGCGACCCGCGCGCCGATCAGCTTCACCACCGCGGCGCTGGGCGGCGAGATCGAGATCCCCGGCCTCGACGGCAAGGTCCACACGATCGAGATCCCGGCCGGCATCCAGTCCGGCAAGCAGCTCCGCAAGCGGGGGGCGGGGATGCCGGTGCTGCAAGGGCGCGGCCATGGCGACCTCGTTGTCGAGATCGCGGTGGAAACCCCGACCAAGCTCTCGGCCCGCCAGAAGGAATTGCTCCGCGAATTCCAGGGCACCGAAACCGGCGAGGAGTGCCCGCAGTCGAAAGGCTTCTTCGAGCGCCTCAAGGAAGCGTGGAGCGACCTGACGGAGTAGCAACGTCCCGTGCCTGCTCCGGGACCGATGGCAGTGCGGTGCCCAGCTCGTCAGCGGTCCCGGGTCAAGCCCGGGACGGCGGTGCACTTGCCCCATTCCCGTCCGTACTGAGCTTGTCGAAGCACTGTTCTTGTTCTTGCGCGCGTCCCCTGCGGCATGACGATGAAGGACTGTCCTTCGCCGGGCTCAGGACGGTCGGCGTCGAGATTGGTGTCTCGGCACGGGAGCCAACAGATTCCGCTGTCCTACACGGCGCGGCCTCGCCAAGTTCGCGGGACGCTCCTTGAACTCGTAAACTAGCCCCGACGGCATGCGCGCAGCCTGCTTCTCGCGCCTGCGTGTAACCTGTTACCGGTCGGCCAAATCGTTAGAAAACAAGAAGAACACAGGGTGACATGGTGTAACCCTGTGTAACCCTAATTCGCCGCGGCCGCGCAATCCGCGAACGCCGCCTCGACCTCGGCGCGGACCCGGTCGACCAGCCCGGCCTCGGCCACCAGCCGGCCCTGTTCCTCGTCGAGGATGGCGAAGAACGCATCGCGCTTGAACCGCCGCACAGTCAGCGGATCGAGCGGTTTCTCCACCGTCGAGACGATCAGGTCGATGGTCCGCTCGGCGCCGTGGAGGCGGCCCCACAGGTAGTCGTTCTCGCGGTAGGCGCGGCTGAAGAAGGCGCCGAAGTTGAAGAATTCGACCCCGCGCAGGCAGGCATAAGTGCCCCCCGGCCGGATCGAGGGCGCATCGTCGGGCGAGATGCGGTCGACTTTCACCGGGTCGAACTCGTTCAGGCCCTCGCCTTGGAGCAGGGGCAGGGTGGCGACATCGTAGAACGGAAAGCCAAGGTAGGCGTAGAGCACCCGCCGCCGCAGCGGACGGTCCATCCCGGCAAGCGCGTTGACCAGCATGGCATCGACCTGGAGGTCGATGGTGGTGAGGGCGCGCCGGCTGCCGATGGCGGCGAGCACCGCGCCGGGATCGTTCAGCACTACCCGCGCAGTGTCGGCGAACCCCGCGCCAAGCCCGGCCACGCCCTCGCGGCCCTGGTACAGCGCCTGCGCCCGGAACACCGCATCGCGCGCGGCCTCGCGCGCTGTGGGCGCGATGTCTTCGAGGTCGTCCCAGTCGTGCGCCAGCCGCCGGGCGAGCAGCTTCAGGCGGCGAATGCGGAAGCCGATGTCGTGAATGCGGAAGAACGCGATCGCCTGTTCGGTCGCCCCGCCGCGGAGCGAGGCCAGGCGGTCCAGTCCTTGCGCGGCGAGGTGCCGCCACAGGGCCGCCTCGACCGCGTCCTGCTGCATCCCGTCCTCGGCCGCCTCGACCACCAGCCGGGCGAGGTCGCGGACGATGCCGCCAAGCTTGACCTGGGCATAGGAGTGGAAGGCGAACCCCGCCTGTTCGGCCGAGGCCTGCTGCGCCTTCGCGCGCCACGAGGTCAGCCGCGGGGCGGTCGGCCGATCGAAGAAGAAGGTCCGGCCGAACAGCTTTTCGACCGCTTCGTCGATCTCGGGCCGCAGCGCTTCGACGATCCCGCGCAGCCGCGCCCGTTCGCGCGACTGGTTCTCCAGCGCCTCGAGGTTGTCTCGGATCGGCTGCTCTCGCGGAATGGACGAGAGCGAACCGAAGATCGCGGTGAAGAACCCGACCGTCTTGCCATCCTTCGGGATCAGCGCGATCTTGTCGGGCCGAGGGTCGATATAGACGAAGCGGCGGTCTACCTCGCGCTGCGATGGCCGGTCGCGCAGCACGCCGATGGCATGGGCGAACGGGGCGTTGACCAGCACCGAACCGTCGACCAGCGCGGCCGCATCGACTTCGCCGCGCTGCCACCGGCTTGGCATGATGCGCTTGAGGAACGCGGCGCGGCCCGGCCACGGCAGGCTGCGCTCCTGCACCAGCCGGTCGATCTCGCCCAGCATCAGCGGGGGAAACGCGCCGGGGAAGCTCGCGGTCGAGCGCGCCGCCATGACCAGCTCGGGGCGCGGCGCCAGCTCGCGGTCATCACCGGTCCGGCGGAAGGAGATCGACAGGCGGTGCTCGCTCTCCTGCACCACCGGCGGGGAGTTGAGCCGCAATTCCTCGAGGTGGCCGTTGAAGTCCGTCGCGGTGACCGAAAGGTCGAGTGGGTGGCCGTCAGGCAGCAGGGGCCCGCCCTGCTGGTGCGCCGCCATCGTCGCGAGCGCGTCGTCGATCATCCGGCTGAAGCCGATGCCCGAGAAGGGCGGGGCGAACCAGCGGGCGCGGATGAAGCGGGAGACCTTGCGCCGGACTTCGGCGCGGGTCTCCTTCGCCACTGTCTGCGAGACCACGTTCCCCGGCCGCGACAGCACGAACCACGCGATCGGCTGGGCCCAGAACTTGGCGAAGCGGCTCCACGGCTGGGCATCGGGATCGAGCAGGACGTCAACGTCGGCCTTCTCGAGCCAGAGCCTGGTCAGCGGCTCGAGGCTTTGGCCAGTGGCGATGGCCTGGCCCAGGAACACCCCGTTGATCCCGCCCGCGCTTGCCCCCGCGATGATGTCGGGAAGGATGCGCAAACCCAGCGCACGCTCGCTGGCAATGGTCTGGAGCAGGCCGCGGTAAACCCCCTCGACGCCTCCGGGAAATTCGGAGCGGTCGTGGTGTCCGCGGCTGGCCCGGGTGGCGTACCACAGCTCCTTCGTCACGCCGTGCATGTAGACGGCAAGACTGATGCCGCCATAGCAGACCAGCGCTATCCGCAGTTCCTTCTGCCGCATGGTCCGACTTTGGCAGGGATCGCCACCGCGCGCCAGTCCGCAATGCTGCGCAAAAACCTCATCCGGAACGGATCGGCGAGACGTTCATTTTTGCCGACAAGCACAGATATCGAAGGGGAACTCCATGACCGAGGAACGCATCACCGAAATCCATACGCCGGAAGGCAACACCCACACGCACACCACGGTCGTCGACGACGGCCGCCGCGGCGGGGGATCCGGCTGGGTCATCGCGGTCGTCCTGATCGTCGCGCTGCTGGTGGGTGTCTATTTCCTGAGCGGAATGTCGAACAGTCAGTCGGCCAAGGACAACGCCATCGCCGAAGCCGCCAAGGACGTCGGCAACGCGGCGCAGGACGTGGGCGACGCAGCGAAGGATGCCGCCAAGAAGGTCGGCGACAACTGATACGGTAGGGGCGCTCGCCGGGCGGGCGCTCCTATCCCGCCTGCCTGTAAGTCTTTCCGACAGGGACCGCCCGATCGCCGGCGACAAGTCCTGAAAACCCTTGGAATTGATGCGTCGGAATTCCGTACGGCGCTGTAATCTTTACCGACGCTTTACCTCCTTCGCCTAGACCGGACGGCCACCACCGTACGAGTACCGGTCCCTGCGATGATCCGCCTGTTCAAGCACTATGTCCCGCACGCGGTGCTGCTTCTCGGCATCGTCGATTTCGGGCTGCTGGTCCTCGCCGGCGAGCTCGGCTGGATCGTGCGTGCCCAGCAGATCGGCATGGACGTGCTCCCGGTCTCAGAACGGTGGGGGCCTCTGCTGGTCTTTGCCGTGCTTGTGCAGACGGCGATGGTCGCGGTGGGGGTCTATGGCTCCGACGCGCTGCGCTCGATGCGCTATGCCGCCGCCCGCCTGCTGGTCGCAGTGAGCCTGGGGATCATCGCGCTGTCGGTGGTCTACTTCCTGCTGCCGGGCAAGACGCTGTGGCGCTCGAACCTGTTCTACGCGATGTTCATTTCGCTGGGGCTGCTGTTCGCCAACCGGCTTTTCCTCGGCGGGCTTCTGGGCACCGCCGCGTTCCGCCGCCGTGTGCTGGTGCTGGGCGCGGGCGCGCGGGCAGAGCGGCTGCGCAAGCTGGGAGACCGCCCGGAGGCCGGCTTCGCCATCGTCGGCTATATCGGCATGAGCGAGGGTCCCCACATCGTCGAGGAGGCGATCAACCGCTCGGCGATCCATAACCTCCAGCGCTTTGTCGAGAACCTCGGCGTCAGCGAGGTGGTGCTCGCGCTCGAGGAGCGGCGCAACGCACTGCCGCTCAAGGACCTCCTGCGGATGAAGACCGCGGGCGTTCACGTCAACGACTTCTCGACCTTCGTCGAGCGCGAGACCGGCCGGGTCGACCTCGATACCGTCAACCCCAGCTGGCTGATCTTCTCCGACGGCTTTTCATCGGGACGCGCGCTGTCGAGCGCTTCGAAGCGGATCTTCGACATCTGCGCCAGCCTGCTTCTGCTGCTGCTGACGTTCCCGGTCATCGCGCTGTTTGCACTGCTGGTGAAGCTCGACAGCCGCGGACCGGCGTTCTTCCGCCAGACCCGCGTCGGGCTCTACGGCGAGAACTTCGACCTGATCAAGCTGCGCTCGATGCGCACCGACGCCGAGGCGGGCGGGGCGCAGTGGGCGCAGAAGGACGACCCCCGCGTCACCCGCATCGGCCGCTTCATTCGCAAGGTGCGGATCGACGAACTGCCGCAGGCGTGGAGCGTGCTCAAGGGCCACATGAGCTTCGTCGGCCCGCGCCCGGAGCGGCCCGAGTTCGTCGCAGGTCTCGAGGAACAGCTTCCGTATTACGCCGAGCGTCACATGGTGAAGCCGGGCATCACCGGCTGGGCGCAGATCAACTATCCCTATGGCGCATCAATCGACGATTCCCGCCAGAAGCTGGAATACGACCTCTACTACGCCAAGAACTACACCCCGTTTCTCGACCTGCTGATCCTGCTGCAGACCCTGAGGGTGGTGCTGTGGTCGGAAGGAGCGCGCTGAGATGCCGGGCTCGCCGCTGGGCTGGGTCGGCCTTGGCCAGTGGACCCACCTGATCGCCGCGTTCGCGTGCGTCCTGCTGGCCGTGTGGACCGCCAAGCGCCGCGAGCAGCCGCAGCGCGGGGCGATGGTCGGCATGCTCGGAATCTCGGCGGTGTGGAGCATCCTGGCGATCGGCCTGCCGGCCGAGGACATCCTTCTCCAGCTCGCCGAAACCGGGCGCAATCTCGCTTTGCTCTGGCTGATCTACCGGATGTTTGCGCGCGACGGCCGCCATGCCAGCATGCGCCCGATCCTGCCGGTCCTGGCGGCCCTGGCCTTCGTCGAAATGCTCCAGCCGGCGATCCTGATTGCGCTGGCGCGGTTCGAGGACGTGCCGCAGGCGGTGGGGCTGATCTTCCACTTCTCGGCCATGCTGCGGCTGCTGGTGGTGACCGGGGCGCTGGTGCTGGTCCACAACCTCTATGTCGGCACGAGCAATGCGGAGCGCATGGCGATCCGCTGGACCTGCGCGGCCTTCACGCTGCTGTTCGGGTACGAACTGAACCTTTATACCATCGCCTACCTCGGCGATCGCATCCCGCTCGAGCTGGCGGCGCTGCGCGGGTGCGTGGCGATCGCGTTCGTGGCGCTGCTGGCGATCGGCGCGGCGCGCGGGCGGTCGGAGCTGCGGTTCTCGCCGTCGCGGGCCGTGGCGTTCCAGTCGCTGTCGCTGCTGGTGATCGGCGCTTATCTGATCGTGATGGTCAGCGCGGCGCAATCGCTGACCTGGCTCGGCGGCGGCGCTGCGCAGCTGACCCAGCTGGGCTTCGCGTTGCTCTCCACCGTGGTGTGCCTGGCGATCCTGCCGTCGGGCCGGCTGCGCGCGTGGCTCAAGGTCACCATCGCCAAGCATTTCTTCCAGCACCGGTACGATTATCGGGCCGAGTGGCTGCGCTTCACCCAGACCATCGGCCGCGGCGGCGAAAGCGCGTTGCCGCTACACGAGCGCGTGGTGCAGGCGACCGCCGATATCACCGATAGCCCCGCCGGCCTGCTGCTTGGCCAGTCCGAGCGCGGACACATGACGCTGGTCGCGCGCTGGCAGTGGCGCACGGTCGAAGTGCCGGCCGATGCCCTTTCGACCGCCGCCATCACCTTCCTCGAGCGCGGCGGCTTCATCGTCGATCTCGACGAAGTCCGCGCCGGGATCGATCATCGCGGGGAGGGGGCGATCGTTCCCGAATGGCTGCTCGCCGAGGAGCAGGCCTGGGCGCTGGTCCCGCTGCTCCACTACGACCGGCTTGTCGGGGTGGTCGTGCTGGCTCGCCCGCCAGTGCCGCGCAAGCTCGACTGGGAGGACTTCGACCTGCTCAAGGTCGTAGGCCAGCAGCTGGCCAGCTATCTGGCGGAGAATGCCGGGCAGGAAGCGCTGCTCGACGCCAGCCGGTTCGACGAGTTCAACCGCCGCATCGCCTTCGTGATGCACGATATCAAGAACCTCGCCAGCCAGCTCAGCCTGCTCTCGCGCAACGCCGAGCGTCATGCCGACAACCCGGCATTCCGCGCCGACATGCTGGTGACCCTGCGCAACGCGGCCGACAAGCTCAACGCCCTGATCGCGCGCCTGTCGCGCTATGGTGCAAGTCCGGCCGAGCGAAAGGGCGAATTCGATCCGGTCATCGTGGCGCAGCAGGTGGTTAGCCAGTTCGCCGGCCCCGACCGCCATCCGGTATATCTTGCGGACGCCCATTGCGGCCAGCTCGTCGGCAACGCCGAAGCGCTTGAGCAGGTGCTGATCCACCTCGTCCAGAATGCGATCGACGCCAGTCCGCCGTCGATGCCGGTGATGCTCCGGATCAGCGCCGATGGGCTCCACGGCGAGATCGAGGTTATCGACACCGGCTGCGGAATGAGCGCCGACTTCGTCCGCAATCGCCTGTTCAAGCCGTTCGTCTCGTCGAAACCCGGCGGGTTCGGGATCGGCGCGTTCGAGGCGCGCGAGCTGGTGCGGGCGATGAACGGCCAACTCCACGTCGAGAGCCGCGAGGGGCTGGGCAGCCGCTTCCTCGTCCGCCTGCCGCTCGCCGCGGCGGCGCCGCTGCTCGAAAAGTTCAACGAAATGACCGACCAGAAGGTGGCGTGATGGCCGAAGCGAAGTCCATGCAACTCCCCAAGCTCCTGATCGTCGAAGACGATCCGGGCCTGCAGGCGCAGCTCAAGTGGGCCTATGAGGATTTCGAGGTCCTGCTGGCCGGAGACCGCGCAAGCGCGCTGGCGCTGCTCCGTTCGGAAGAACCGGACGTGGTCACGCTCGACCTCGGCCTGCCGCCCGATCCGGACGGCACGACCGAAGGCTTTGCCGTGCTCGACGAGATCATGGCACTGAAGCCCGACACGAAGGTCGTCGTGGCCAGCGGCCACGGCGCGCGGGAAAGCGCGCTCCAGGCGATCGCGCGAGGAGCTTACGACTTCTACCAGAAGCCGGTCGACATCGACGCGCTGGGCCTGATCGTCCGCCGCGCCTTGCACTTGCGCACGCTCGAGCAGGAAAATCGGTTGCTCGCCGAAAAAAGCGACACCGGAAACCGCGTGCTCGGTGGGTTGATCACGGCCGCGCCCGAAATGGTCCGGGTGGCACGGACCATCGAGCGCGTCGCCAACACCGGCGTGTCGGTCATGCTGCTCGGCGCGAGCGGCACAGGCAAGGAACTGCTCGCCCGCGGAGTCCACGATTCGTCGACGCGGCGGAATGGCCAGTTCGTCGCGATCAACTGCGCGGCGATCCCTGAAAACCTGCTAGAGAGCGAGCTGTTCGGGCACGAAAAGGGGGCGTTCACCGGGGCCGTCAAGACGACCGAGGGCAAGATCGAGCAGGCTAGCGGCGGCACCCTGTTCCTCGACGAGGTCGGTGACATCCCGCTCCAGCTCCAGGTCAAGTTGCTGCGCTTCCTCCAGGAGCGGACGATCGAGCGGATCGGCGGGCGCAAGTCGATCTCGGTCGACACCCGCATCGTCTGTGCGACACACCAGAACCTCGAGGCGATGATCGCCGACGGCCGGTTCCGCGAGGACTTGTTCTACCGCCTGGCCGAGATCGTCATCCGCATCCCCAGCCTGGCCGAGCGGCCCGGCGATGCGACCCTGCTCGCCAAAGCCTTCCTCGCCCGTTTCGCCCGCGAGATGAACCCCCAGGTCAAGGGCTTCGCGCCCGACGCGCTCGCGGCGATCGACGCGTGGAACTGGCCCGGCAACGTCCGCGAGCTGGAAAACCGGGTCAAGCGCGCGGTGATCATGGCCGACGGAAAGCTGGTCAGCGCCGAGGACCTCGACCTGCTCTCGCCCGACGAGGAGGTGGAGAACCCGCTCAATCTCAAGAGCGCGCGCGAGATGACCGACCGCAAGGTGATCCGCCACGCGCTGGCGCGAAGCGAGGGCAACATTTCCAGCACCGCGCGGCTGCTCGGGATCAGCCGGCCGACGCTTTATGACCTGCTCAAGCAGTACGACCTTCACGCCTAGGCTGCTGCTGGCCGCGTGCGCCGGGCTGCTGCTTGGCGCTGCGCAGCCGGCGGCGGTGGTGGCCGACAAGGCTATCGTGCGCGGCGATGGTGTCGCGGCCGAAGTCGCGATCCGCGAGGCGGTGAAGGGCGGAACCCCGCCCGACACGCTGCGCGCCGCGATGGGCGAGGCGCTCATGCTCGAAGGCAACCTGGGCGAGGCGCGCAAGTGGCTCGGCGGCAACTTTGCCCCCGGCACGGAGGGGCGCGGCTGGCGGGCGCGGGGGCGGCTGGAACTGGCGCAAGGGAACCTCGGCGCGGCCGGACAGGCGTTCGACCAGGCGCTCAGGCGGACCCCGCGTGATCCGCTGCTGTGGGTGGACATTGCGCGCCTTCGCTACACCGGCGGCGAGCAGGTGCAGGCGGTCGCTGCGGCCAGCCAGGCCGTGGCGCTGGGGCCCAGGAACGTCCGTGCGCTCGAACTCAAGGGCATGCTGGTGCGCGAGCAGTACGGACTCGTTGCCTCGCTTCCATGGTTCGAGGCCGCGCTGGAACAGGCTCCGACGGACAAGTCGGTGCTGGGCGAGTACGCCGCAACGCTGGGCGATATCGGCAACTACCGAGACATGCTGGTCGTCTGCCGCAAGCTCGCGCAGGTTGATCCGGGCAATCCTCGCGCGCTCTACCTCCAGGCGGTGCTCGCGGCGCGGGCTGGGCAGACCGCGCTGGCGCGGTCGATCATGCTCAAGACCGGCGACCGCCTCCGTGACATGCCGGCGGCGATCCTGCTCAACGGCGTTCTCGAATACCGGGCCGGCAATCTCAATCTCGCGGTCGAGCATTTCGACCGGCTCTTGCGGCTTCAGCCCGACAATCGCGAGGCCGGGGAACTGCTCGCGCGGGCGTTGGCGCAGTCGGGCGACGACCAGCAGGTCCTGCAACGGTTCCTGATGGCAGCGGACCGGCCAGGCGCCTCGACCTACCTGATGAGCATCGTCGCGCATTCGCTGGAGCGGGTGAAGCGGGGGCGGGACGCGGCGCTGTTCCGCGCGCGGATCGCGCGGGGCGAGGCACAGCCGTTTGCGGTGATACCGCCCGGCGCACCGCTCGGCGTCCTCGCGCTGCGGCAGGCAGACGATCCGGGCAAGGCGGCGACCGTGGTGCCCTATGTCCGCGCGCTGCTTGCTGCCGGGCGAGGGGCGGACGCGCTGGCGCTGGCCGTCCAACTGCGCAACGCCAACCCTGGCGCAGCGGACGCCCACATGCTCGTCGGCGACGTGCGGATCATCCTGGGCGATCCCGCAGGCGCGGTGAAGGACTGGCGCGAGGCGGCACGGATCCGGCTGACGGCACCGCTGCTCCAGCGGCTCGCGACCGGCCTGCGGATGTCCGGTGACCCCGCCATGGCTGACAAGCTGGCCACGGCATTCCTCAACCAGCATCCCCAGAGCCTGCTGGCCAAGCGCCTATTGTCCGCGTCCGCCAGCCGCTGATTTCCGTCTCGACACGCGCGCGGCCGCAAGGCTAGGAAGAAATTCAATCGCGCGATTAAATCGGGAAGGATTGGACGAATGGCCGGCGCACTGGAAGGAATCACCGTACTCGAGTTTGCCGGCATCGGACCGGGACCGTTTGCCTGCATGATGCTGGCCGACCACGGCGCAAAGGTCATCCGCATCGAACGTCCGGGATTGTCGGGCCGCTTCGGCGACAATGCCAACCGCGACATTCTCAACCGCAACCGCACCCGCGTCGCGCTGGACATGAAGGACCCGGCGTCGATCGCCCGGATCCGCGACATGGTGAAGCAGGCCGACGCGATCATCGAGGGTTTTCGCCCCGGCGTGATGGAGCGTCTGGGCCTTGGTCCCGACGTTCTCCTTGCCGACAACCCGAAGCTGGTGTTCGGGCGCATGACCGGCTGGGGTCAGGACGGTCCGATGGCCCCGCTGGCCGGGCACGACATCAACTACATCGCGCTGTCGGGCGCGCTCCACACCTACGGCAACGCCGGGTCGAAGCCGGTTCCACCGGTAAACGCGGTCGGTGATTTTGGCGGCGGTGGGATGATGATGGCGTTCGGCGTGCTGGCCGCGATCCTCTCAGCCCAGCGCACCGGCAAGGGCCAGGTCGTCGACTGCGCGATGGTCGACGGCGCGGCGATCCTTTCGGCGATGACGTACACCTTCTTCGGCAACGGCCAGTGGAAGGACGAGCGTGGGGTCAACATGCTCGACACCGGTGCGCACTTCTATGATACCTACGAGACCAGCGACGGCAAGTTCATCTCGCTCGGCTCGATCGAGCCGCAGTTCTATGCATTGCTGATGAAGGCAACCGGGCTGGAGGGCGATGCGGACTTCCAGAAGCAGATGGACGCCGGCCAGTGGCCCGCGCTCAAGGAGCGGCTGACCGCGCTGTTCAAGACGAAGACCCGCGACGAGTGGTGCGCCATCATGGACGGGACCGACATCTGCTTCGCGCCGGTGCTGAGCCTGACCGAAGCGCCAAAGCATCCGCATAATGTCGAGCGCGGCACCTTCGTGGAGATCGACGGGATGGTCATGCCCGCGCCCGCGCCGCGTTTCAGCGGGACGCCGGCGGGAATGCCGACGCTGGCAGGTTCGTCGATGGACTGAAGCCGGCGCAGGTCGTCTGCGCCGCCCTTCAGTCGGCGCGGACGGCCTCGTCGATCTCGGCATCGGGATACTTGCGCTTGTGGCGGATCGACCACCACAGCGACAGCCCGATCATCACCGCGCCGATCAGGCCGGTGACGGTCTCAGGAATGTGGAACTTCGCCGAGAGCAGCATGATCGCGCCAAGGGCGATGATCGCCCAGAATGCACCGTGCTCGAGATAGCGGTACTCTGCCAGCGTGCCCTTCTGGACCAGCATGATCGTCATGGAGCGCACGAACATCGCGCCGATCGACAGGCCCAGCGCAATGATCACCATGTTGTTCGAGAGCGCAAATGCGCCGATCACCCCGTCGAAGCTGAACGAGGCGTCGAGCACGTTGAGGTAAAGGAACCCGCCAAGGCCCGAACGCACGACAACGCCTGCCGCCTTCTGGGCCTCGTCACGCATCTCGAGGATCGTGCTGATGGCCTCGACCGCGATGAACGCGACGATCCCGAGCGTGCCAGCGACCATGAAGGTCAGCGCTTCCTCAGGCGTGAGAAGCAGCGAGATGAGGTAGAGCCCGAGCAGCAGGAAGCCGATCTCCGCCGCCTTGATGTTGGAGACGAGGCTGAGCTTCTCCTCGATCCAGTCGATCCAGTGGATTTCCTTGTCGCCGTCGAAGAAAAACGACAGTCCGACCATCGCGAGGAATGCGCCGCCGAAGCCCGCGATGCCGACGTGGGCGCTGGAGACGATTTCCTCGTATTCAGCGGGGTTGTTCAGCGAAAGCCTGACCGCTTCGACCGGGCCAAGGCCCGCGGCAATCGCGACGATCGCCAGCGGGAACACGATCCGCATCCCGAACACCGCGATGACCATGCCCCAGGTCAGGAAGCGCTTCTGCCAGACCTCGTCCATGTCCTGCAGAACCGCGGCGTTGACCACCGCGTTGTCGAAACTCAGCGATACCTCGAGGATCGAGAGGACGAACACGATCCACACCAGCGAGGCGGTGCCGGCCACGGTTCCGGTCTGGAACCAGCCATAGGCGACCGCCAGCGCAAGGCAGACGAGAGTGAAGAGGATCGAGCCCTTGTAGAAACGAAGCAAGCTGGTGGTCCCTGTTGGCGAAGGCGTTCCCGCGCAAACGCGGCAGGCGCGTTCCGGCTCCCGCTACTTCGGCTGATACGTCTGCTCAATCCCCGGGAAGGCGCGCGAGCGCACTTCTTCCGCATATTTCGCCGCCGCGCCGGAAATGACCTCGGAAATCCGGTCGTAGATCTTCACGAAGCGGGGGACGCGCTCGAACATGCCGAGCATGTCTTCAGTCACCAGCACCTGTCCGTCGCATTGCGCCGAAGCACCGATGCCGATGGTGGGGCAGGGGACCGCCCTGGTGATCTGAACCGCGATCGGTTCGACCACGCCCTCGATGACGATGGCGAACGCGCCGGCATCGGCGAGGGCCCGGGCATCCCCGACGATCTTGGCGGCCTCTGCCTCGCTCCGCCCGCGGGCGTTGTAGCCACCGAGCACGTTGACCGCCTGCGGGGTGAGGCCGACGTGGCCCATCACGGGAATCCCGCGCTTGGTCAGGAACGCGACAGTCTCCGCCATCGCCTCGCCCCCTTCGAGTTTCACGCCCGCGCAGCCGGTTTCCTTGAGGAGGCGGGAGGCGCTTTCGAACGCCTGCTGGGGCG
The DNA here is from genome assembly GCF_058783565.1 of Novosphingobium sp. FW305-C-111. Lineage (NCBI taxonomy): Bacteria > Pseudomonadati > Pseudomonadota > Alphaproteobacteria > Sphingomonadales > Sphingomonadaceae > Novosphingobium > Novosphingobium sp. FW305-C-111. The sequence goes on along the minus strand of NZ_JBYSYP010000005.1, from coordinate 239,226 downwards.
AAGCTTCATAGCTGCCGAACGGCATGTCGACGATCACCACGCTGTGATAGCTGCCGCGCACGACCGCGGCGCCGTGGGCGGCCATCATGTCGAGCGTGACCGGGACGCTCGAGGGCAGGCCATAGATCACCTGGCCCAGCGAATCCCCGACCAGCAACAGGTCGCAGTGCGCGTCGAGCAACTGCGCCTGGCGAGCGGTGTAGGCGGTGAGCATCACGATCGGCTCGGCCGTAACCCCGTCCTGCTTGCGCCGGCGGATGCCGGGTACGGTCAGGCGCTTCATCGGCGCTGGCGTGGGATTGGCGCGGCTGGTCGCGGTGTCGAGCTGGAAGGTCGTGGACATGCGCGCCGTTCTAGCCGCTCGCACCGTGTGCGCAAGAAGCCAGCAAGATTGGGGAAAAAGCCCTTGCCACGCCCGTTCGCGCCGCTAGCTTCGTGCGATCACTGGTTACGGGCGAAACCTCATGGGGAAGGTGAGCGTCCGGGCAGGCGGGAGAATTGAATGTTTGGTCGCGTCAAACCGCTTGATGCCATTCTGGCGACAGCGGAAAAGAAATCGCTGCATCGATCGCTCGGTGCGTTCCAGCTGACGATGTTGGGGGTCGGTGCGATCATCGGCACCGGCATCTTCGTACTGACGGCGGAAGCTGCCCAGAAGGCAGGGCCGGGGATGATGATCAGCTTCATCATCGCCGGGTTCGTCTGCGCGGTGGCAGCCCTGTGCTACGCCGAAATGGCTTCCATGGTCCCCGTTTCCGGTTCGGCCTACACCTACAGCTATGCCGTGATGGGCGAGCTGCTGGCGTGGATGGTCGGCTGGGCGCTGGTGCTGGAATATGCCGTTGCCGCCGGCGCCGTATCGGTGGGCTGGTCCGGATATTTCGTCGGTTTGCTCAGGGAATACCTGGGCGTTTCCATGCCGTCCGGCGTGGTCAACGCGGAAGCCCTGATCGCGCACATCCAGGTCATGTTCGGCGCAGAGCGCACGGAGGCGATCAACACTGCCATGGCGACCGGAGGCTATATCAACCTCCCCGCGGCGATCATCGCCCTGCTGGTCACCTGGCTGCTCGTGATCGGCACCAAGGAAAGCGCCTTCATCAACGCGATCCTTGTGATGGTGAAGATCACGGCGCTGACGGTGTTCGTGATCCTGGCCCTTCCGGTCATGAGGTCGGAGAATTTCGAGCCTTTCGCCCCTCTCGGCTTCGGCGGCATCTCCGCGGCGGCGGCTTCCATCTTCTTCGCCTATGTCGGTTTCGATGCGGTTTCGACGGCGGCGGAAGAGACCAAGAATCCGCAGCGAAACATGCCGATCGGCCTGATCGGCAGCCTCGCGATCTGCACCGTGTTCTATATCCTCGTCGCTGCCGGGGTGATCGGGTCCGTCGGCGGTCAGCCGCTCATGGACGCGGCCGGCAAGGGTATCGCGCCGGGTAGCACGGAACTCGTCGCGGCCTGCACCTCGATCCAGAACCAGGCGGTGGTCTGTTCGAAGGAAGCGCTGGCCTGGACCATGCGCGAGATCGGCTGGCGGCAGATCGGCAACCTGATCGGCCTCGCGGCCGGCCTGGCCCTGCCGTCGGTCGTGCTGATGATGATGTTCGGGCAGACCCGCATCTTCTTCGTGATGAGCCGCGACGGCCTGCTTCCGGAGGCGCTCAGCAAGGTCCACCCGCGCTACAACACGCCTTACGTGGTGACGATCATCACCGGCGTGTTCGTGGCCCTGTTCGCGGCGTTGTTCCCGGTGGGGGCGCTGGCCGACATTTCGAACTCGGGCACGCTGTTCGCCTTCGCCATGGTGGCGATCGCGGTGCTGATCCTGCGCAAGACCGACGCCAACCGGGTCCGGCCTTTCCGCACTCCGGCGGTGACGATCGTTGCGCCGATCGCGGTGCTGGGCTGTCTCTACCTGTTCTTCAGCCTGTCGTGGTACACGCTGGGACTGTTCGCAGGCTGGGCCGTCCTGGGCCTGATCGTGTATTTCCTCTACAGCAGGAAGCACAGCCACGTCGGCCGCGGCATCATCGATGTTCACGAGGACGATGCCGGTATCCCGCCGCAGCCGGTTCCGCCGCTGCCGGGTGCTCACACCCCGGGCGGCCAGGACGCCTGATAAGTTCCTGAGCACTGAAAAGGGCCGCTCGCCAATCCGGCAAGCGGCCCTTTCTTTTGTCCAGAGGGTCTGGATCAGAGCGTGGTTTCGGCGAACCCGCCCTTGATCGTGTCGGTCACGTCCATGCCCAGCGCCATCTTTACCGTGTTCAGCACGCCGGTCTCGCCCGACCAGATCGAGGCGTCGCCTAGGTCCATGCGCAGCATCAGCAGGTTGGGGTCGTCCTTGCCGCCGGGAAACCAGGCTTCGACGAAGTTGTTCCACTGCTTGTCGAGCCGCTCGCGGCTGGTTTCCTCGACGAGGTTGCCGGCAAAGCGGGCAAAGACATCCTGGCCCTTGGAGATGAAGGTTGCGGTGGCCGCGCCCTTGGCGGCAAAGCGGTTGTCCTTCGACGTGAAGAACCAGATCGCGTGGTTGGCGTCCTTGTCGAGCTGCGCGGTCATCGGCGCGGCCGAATCCGGATCGGCATCGAGCTGGAGCATGACGTAGCGGGAATCTTCGATCGCCTTCCAGAACTTCTGCTTCAGTTCCTTCGGATCGCCCTGGTCGTATTTCATTGGTGTGCCTTTCGTTTTCCCGTTCGGCGGTTGAACGGCAGTGGATAGCTCGCGGTTCCCTCTCGACAGGAACGGATCATGGAACATAATAAGAACATCTGAGTCGAGTCGTCATGAATGAGCCAACTTCACCCGATACCGCGGCACCCCTGTCACCGGGCGCGCCGCAAGGTTTGCCCGATGGGCTGCAGCGCGGACTGGCGGGTTCGGTGCGGGCCACCCGCTGGCGTCCCGGGCTGGTCATGGATTGCCGGCACGGTGAAATCTTCGCCTCTGCCGGAGAGGCGAGCGGGGCGGGTCTGGCGCTTTCACTCGCGCTCGATGCGATCCGCGCCGCTGCGCCCGATCCCGCAGCCGACACGCCGGATGAGCGCGCCTGGCTGTGGGTGCAGGACAAGGCGGCGCTGCGCCTGTCCGGGCGGCCCTATCGCCCGGGCCTGCCGCTGTCGTTGCGTCACCGCCTGGTCCACGTCGCCGCCGACAAGCCGGAGGACGCGCTGTTCGCGCTGGAGGAAGGGCTGCGCTGCCGCGACCTTGCCTTCGTCATCGGGGAGATCGCGGGCAATCCCCGGGCGCTCGATTTCACCGCCTCGCGCCGCTTGAGCCTCGCGGCGGAGAAGCACGGGGTGCCGCTGTGGCTGGTCCGGCTTGATGCCAGGCACGATCTGGGGTCCGCGCGAATGCGCTGGGACGTCCGTGCTGCGCCCTCTCGCCCACCGCGCTGGAACCCGCAGGCGCCCGGTCATCCCGGCTGGGCCGCCGGCCTGTTCCGCGCCCACACATATCAACCCGGAGAATGGATCCTGCGCGATGACGGGCTCGTCCTCACCGCCGAAGTCCCTGCTGTCCGCCCCCCTGCCGCCCCGCCGCATCCTCGCGATCTGGTGCGCCCGGCTGGCACTCGACCGCTGGCGGCTGGCTGAAGGCTGCGCGGACGGCGAGGGGGCGGATGCGGAGCCGCTGGTGCTCGTCACCGAAACCGCGCACGGACCCCGGATCGATGCCGCCAACCGCGCCGCCCAGGCTGCCGGGGCGCAAGGGGGGATGCGCCTCGCCGATGCGCGGACCCTGTGTCCCGCGCTGGTGGTGCGCCCGTCCGATCCCGCCGGCGACCTCGCCTTTCTCGAAAGCCTAGCGCTGTGGGCGCAGCGGTGGGGGCCTTGGAGCGCGCTCGACCCGCCCGACGGGCTGATCGTCGACGTCACCGGAGTCGCCCACCTGTTCGGCGGGGAAGCGGCGCTGCTGGCCGACGCCGCGCAGGCCTTTGCCCGTCGCCGTCTTGCCGTCCGCCTGGCCATCGCACCAACCGCCGGCGCGGCCTGGGCGCTCGCTCATCACGGCCCGCCGGGCGCGATCCTTGGCGCCGAGGAAGATGCCGCCCACCGCCTCGCCGGACTGCCGGTCGCGGCGCTGCGGCTCGACGACGACGTCCTGCTCCTGCTCAGGCGGCTCGGGCTGAAGCGGCTCGGCGAACTTCATGGCGTCGAACGGACCGCGCTCGTCCGCCGCTTCCGCAACCGCCGTTCGGCCGCGGCCAATCCGCTCATCCGGATGGACCAGCTGCTCGGTCTCGTGCCCGAACCGCTGCTGCCGGTGATGGAGGTGCCCGCCCCGCTGGTCCAGCGCCGGCTGATGGAGCCGATCCGCCACCGCAGCCTGCTCGACAAGGTGGTGGACGACCTTGCCGCCGACATGGCGCGCGCCCTGGAAGGCGCGGGGCAGGGCGCGCGCCGGCTCGAACTGGGGATGTGGAAAGTCGACGGCGAGGTGCTCGTTCGCCGCCTCGAACTCTCCGCGCCCTCGCGCGATCCTGCGCACATCGTCCGCTTGTTCGCCGCCCGGCTCGACGACATCGATGCCGGGTTCGGGATCGAGCTTGTCCGCCTGCGCGCCGGGTGGACAGAGCCGCTCAGCCTGTCGCAGGGGGATTTCGAGGCAGCCGCCGAAGGTCACGGCACCAGCCTCGCCGCCTGCATCGACCGGCTGAGCGTGCGTCTTGGCGAGAAGGCGGTGCGCCGTCCGGTCCCACACGCCAGCCACATTCCCGAGCGTGCCCAGCGCTGGCAACCGCCGATGTCACCGCTACCGGTTTCACAAGGGGAATTGGCTTTTCATTCCAGGCCGCTGAAGATGCTCGATAAACCCGAGCTGATCGCGGTTCTCTACGCCACCCCGGACGGGCTCCCCCGCCGCTTCCGCTGGCGCGGCCGGGTCCACGAGATCGCCCGGGCCGAGGGGCCGGAGCGGATTGCGCCCGAATGGTGGCGCGAACGCTCTACCGTGCGGCTGCGCGATTATTACCGGATCGAGGATGGGGAAGGGCGGCGCTACTGGATCTATCGCCACGGCCTCGCCGGGGACGGGCGCGGGGGAGCCCCTGAATGGTTCATCCAGGGGCTCTGCGCGTGATTACAGCAGCGGCGGTGCCACCACGGCCTCGGCGGTCAGCGCGTCGATGACTTCCTGCCGGTCTTCCGGCGCGCGGCCCTGAAGAAAGCCGAGCAGGTCGTCGATCAGCCGCTGGGTCTGCGTCGCGAACACGCCGTGTGCCTCGCCGTCGTATTCGATGAGCTGGGCGTGCGGCACCGATTTCACCACCTCGCGCGCGGTCGCGTCGATCGGCACGGTCTTGTCCGACGTGCCGTGGATCAGCAGCGTCGGCACGGTGAAGCTCTTCAGATCCGGTCTGAAGTCCGTGGTGGCGAACGCCTTGGCCGCCTGCAGCGTAGGCCGCAGCCCCGCCTGCATCGCGGTGGCCCACGACAGGTCCAGCATCTCGTCGCTCACCGGCTGCGTCACCCAGCCCACGCCGTAGAAGTCCTTGAAGAAGGAGGTGAAGAACTTGGCCCGGTCCTGAAGCATGCCTTCGGTCATCTGGTCGAAGGTTTCCTGCGGCACGCCGTTCGGGTTGTCCTCGGTCTTGAGCATGTAGGGCACGACCGAAGAGACCAGCGCGACCCGCGAAACTCCCTGTCCGCCATGACGCGAAAGATATCGGGCGATCTCCCCGCCGCCCATGGAAAAGCCAACCAGCGCAACGTCTTGCGTCGCATTATGGGCCGCCATGACGTCAGCCAGATCGTCGGCGAACGTGTCGTAATTATAACCGCCCGAGGGTTGCTGCGACCGTCCGAAGCCGCGCCGGTCATAGGCGATGGCGCGAAAGCCCGCATCGGCCAGCGCGTTCATTACCGGGTCCCACGAGTCCGCGGACAGGGGCCAGCCGTGGATGAGAATGACCGGCGGCCCATCGCCCCAGGACTTCGCGTAGAGATGGGTACCGTCGCGGGCTTCGATCATGTGCATGAATTGCTCCGTTTGCTCCCGTCCACTGGGTCAACCCCGCGGCCCGCCAACCCGTTCCGCACGTCCTGCCACAAAGACACTGCATGGTGCTGGTATAGTGTTGGAAAAGAACATATATAGAACGTATGCCTCAACCCCCGCTCATGGACCGACTCGCCATCCTGGCCGACGCCGCCAAGTACGATGCCTCGTGCGCCTCGTCGGGGACGGCCAAGCGCAACAGCAAGGGTGGCAAGGGCATCGGCTCGACCGAGGGGATGGGCATCTGCCACGCCTATGCGCCGGACGGGCGCTGCATCTCGCTGCTCAAGATCCTGCTGACAAATCACTGCGTGTTCGACTGCCACTATTGCATCAACCGCAAGAGCTCGAACGTCGCCCGCGCCCGGTTCACGCCGCAGGAGGTGGTCGACCTGACCCTGGCGTTCTACCGGCGCAACTACATCGAGGGGCTGTTCCTCTCTTCCGGCATCGCCAAGAGCTCCACCCATACCATGGAGCAGCTGATAGAAGTCGCCCGTATCCTGCGGGAAGAGCACGACTTTCGCGGTTACATCCACCTCAAGACGATTCCCGAAGCCGATGCCGATCTGGTCGCCCGCGCCGGGCTCTACGCCGATCGCGTCTCGATCAACGTCGAGCTGCCGACCGAAGCCGGCCTGACCCGCCTTGCGCCCGACAAGTCCGCGCCGGTGATCGAGGGCGCGATGAAGCGGATCAAGGCCGAGATCGTCGAAAGCAAGGACGCCCGCCGCAAGTTCAGGTCGGCTCCGAGGTTCGCGCCGGCCGGCCAGTCGACCCAGATGATCGTCGGCGCCGATGCGGCGAGCGACGTCGATATCGTTGGCAAGGCGAGCACGCTTTACGGCCGCTTCGGGTTGCGCCGCGTCTATTATTCGGCGTTCAGCCCGATCCCCGACGCCAGCGCGGTCCTGCCGCTCAAGCGGCCGCCGCTGATCCGGGAGCACCGGCTCTACCAGTCGGACTGGTTGATGCGGTTCTATGGCTACGGCACCGAGGAGGTCCAGCAGGCGGCCGATCCTTCGGGCATGCTGCCGCTCGACATCGATCCCAAGCTCGCCTGGGCGCTGCGCTTCCGCGAGCGCTTCCCGGTCGACGTCAATCGCGCCCCGCGCGAGATGCTGCTGCGGGTGCCGGGGCTGGGAGTACGTGCGGTCGATGCGGTGATCCGGGCGCGGCGGCAGCGGCGGCTGCGGCTCGAGGACTTGGGACGGCTGACGGTATCCATCGCCAAGATCCGCCCGTTCATCGTCGCGGCGGACTGGCGACCGGTGCTGCTCACCGACCGGGCCGACCTGCGGGCGCTGGTGGCGCCGAAGAAGTCCGAGCAACTGGAGCTGTTTGCGGCATGAAGCCGTTTCGCGACATGCGCCTGGCCCATGCCTGCCTCGTCACCCTGGCCGCGCCCGACGATTTCGAGGGCTGGCGCGCCAATGCCCGCCGCCTGATCCAGGCCGACGTGCCGCCCGACCGCGTGGCCTGGGACGTTCCCGGTGAGGCCGGCGGCGACCTGTTTGCGCACGGCGAGCGGCGCCTGCCCGTCCCGCGCGCCGACGCCCCGCAGCCGCGTGCCCCGCGCATGTTCATGCAGCTCGCACAAAGTGCCATCCTGCATATTGATCCGACACGGTTTTCCCTACTCTATCGCCTGCTCTGGCGGCTTCAGGGCAATCCCCGGCTGATGGACGACGCGGCCGACCGCGACGTTCGCCGCCTGAGCGAACTCGCCCGCACCGTGCGCCGCGACATCCACAAGATGCGCGCCTTCGTGCGTTTCCGCTGCGTCGAGGACGAGACGGGGGCGGAGCACTACGTCGCCTGGTTCGAGCCCGAGCACCATATCCTGCGCGCCAACGCCGCATTCTTCGTCAATCGCTTCACCACCATGCGCTGGTCGATCCTCACCCCGCGCGGATCGCTCCACTGGGATCTTGAGAAACTGCATGAAGGTCCTCCGGCAAGCCGCGAGGATGCCCCTGGTGGAGACGTCGCGGAGGATCTCTGGCGGCGCTACTACGCGTCGATCTTCAATCCCGCGCGTTTGAAGGTCGGGGCGATGCTCAAGGAGATGCCCCGCAAGTACTGGAAGAACATGCCCGAGGCGGCGCTCATTCCCGAGCTGATCGCCGGGGCGCAGGCGCGCGAGGCGGCGATGGTCGATGCGGGAACGCTGGACATGGGCGAGCGACCGGCCTCGCTGGAGGCCATCGGCGAGGCGATCCAGGCATGCCGGCGTTGTCCGATCGGCTGCAACGGCACCAGGGCCGTCAGGGGCGAAGGGCCGAAGCAGGCCGACCTGATGATCGTCGGCGAGCAGCCCGGCGACGTCGAGGAGCAGCAGGGACAACCCTTCGTCGGCCCCGCCGGGCGGCTCCTGCGCAGCCATCTCGAACAGGCCGGAATTGACGCCGCGACGTCATATGTTTCCAACGCGGTCAAGCACTTCAAGTTCGTGCAGCGCGGCAAGCGGCGGCTTCACCAGTCGCCCACCGCGAAGGAAATCGACACTTGCCGGTGGTGGCTGGAAGGCGAGCAGGGTCTCGTCCGCCCGCGCTTGGTCCTCGCGCTCGGCGCCAGCGCGGCGCGCGGGGTGCTGGGCAAGACCGTCTCGGTCCAGAAGGAGCGCGGCCGTGCCCACGCGCTGGGCGAGGCCGAGCTGTGGATCACCACGCACCCCAGTTACCTCCTGCGTCTTGAGGACGGTGGCCGCGCCACCGAGGAAGCCCGCTTCGCCGCCGACCTTGCCGCCGTGGCAGCGCGGTTGGCGGTCTTGAACGGCACCTAGGGGCACCCGGAGTGCCCGAAGGCCCGCTGACCCCCGACAAGCGGACACTGCAGCTCGATCCGGACGACGTCGCACCGCCCGAGCGTGCGCCGTTCGTCGAGCTGGGGCTCGCCAGCTGCTTCTCGTTCCTGCGCGGCGCGTCGGACGCGGTCGACCTCGTCCTGACCGCGCGCGCGCTGGGCTATGACGCGTTGGGGATTGCCGACGTCAATTCGCTCGCCGGGGTGGTCCGGCTCCATACCGAGGCGACGACGCTGCGTCTGCGCCCGGTGATCGGTTGCCGGATCGAGACGGTCGAAGGCCTGGCTTTCCTCGCCTATCCCACCGACCGCGCGGCTTATGGCCGGCTCTGCGCGCTGATCTCGGCGGGGCGGATGGCGACGCTGGATGGCGAATGGCAGGCCAAGGGGGTGTGCGAGATCGACCTCGCGCTGCTCGCGGACCATGCCGAGGGGGTGCAACTGGTCCTGCTTCCCCCGGCAGAGCTGGACGGCGAGTTTACAATCGGAGTGGAAAGCAACGTCGTCCCGCTGCGCCCCCGCGCAGGCGGGGGCCTCCCTCCATCGGGCGGACCGCATGCGGCAGGAGGTCCCCGCCTGCGCGGGGACGCGGCGGAGCGGGAGGGGAATCCGCTCACCGCCCCGTTCCCCGCCATCCTCCCCCATCTCGTCCGCCGCCTGCCGACGCTGCGCCATCTCGCTGCGAGCTATCTCCACAGCGGCGACGACATCGCCCGGATCGAGCGGCTCGACGCCATGGCGCGGGAGCATGGGCTGGGCCTGCTGGCGACCAACGACGTGCTCTACCATGTGCCCGAGCGCCGCCCGCTGCAAGACGTGATGACGGCGATCCGCCACAAGACCACGATCGACCGGGCCGGGCTGTTGCTCGCGCCCAATGCAGAGCGGCATCTCAAGTCCCCGGACCAGATGGTCCGCCTGTTCGAACGCTGGCCCCACGCCATTGCCGCCGCCCGCGCGGTGGCCGACGCCTGCCGTTTCAGCCTCGACGAACTGCGCTACGAATATCCCGAGGAAATCTGCCCCGAGGGGCTCGAGCCGCAGGACTGGCTGGAGCAGCTGACCTGGGAGGGAGCGGAGGGACGCTATCCCGCGGGCCTGCCCGAAACGGTGCGCGACACGCTCGCCCGGGAACTGGCGCTGATCGGCAAGCTGAACCTCGCAACCTACTTCCTGACCATCAAGGATATCGTTGATTTTGCACGGAACCAGGATCCCCCGATCCTGTGCCAAGGGCGCGGATCGGCGGCCAATTCGGCAGTCTGCTATTGCCTCGGCATTACTGCGGTCGATCCGGCCAAGCATGCCCTGCTGTTCGACCGCTTCATCTCCGAGGAGCGCAAGGAGCCGCCGGACATCGACGTCGATTTCGAGCACGAGCGGCGCGAGGAGGTCATCCAGTACATCTACCGCCGCTATGGCCGCCAGCGCGCGGGCCTCTGCGCCACGGTGATCCATTACCGCCCGCGCATGGCGATCCGCGAGGTCGGCAAGGCGATGGGCCTGTCGGAGGACGTCACCAGCGCGCTTGCCCGCACCGTATGGGGCGGGTGGGGGCGCGAGATCGGCGAGGCGCATGTTGCCGAAACCGGGATGGACACATCCGACCCACACCTCAGACGGGTTCTGAAGTTGACCGAGCAGATGATCGGAATGCCGAGGCATCTGTCGCAGCACGTCGGCGGCTTCATCCTGACCCAGGGGCCGCTCACGGAAACCGTGCCGATCGGCAACGGGGCGATGCCCGAGCGCAGCTTCATCGAGTGGGACAAGGACGACATCGACGCGCTTGGCATCCTCAAGGTCGACGTGCTCGCGCTGGGCATGCTGACCTGCATCAGGAAATGCCTCGATCTGCTTGAAAACCATCATCAAAGATCGCTGACGCTGGCAACCGTCCCGCGCGAGGACCCAGAGGTTTACGCGATGCTCCGCAAAGGTGATTCGCTCGGCGTGTTCCAGGTCGAGAGCCGGGCCCAGATGAACATGCTGCCGCGCCTGCGCCCGCGCGAATTCTACGATCTCGTCATCCAGGTGGCGATCGTTCGGCCGGGCCCGATCCAGGGCGACATGGTCCATCCCTATCTCAAGCGCCGCCGCGGCGAGGAGAAGGTCGCTATTCCCGCGCCGGGGCCTGAGCACGGGCCGCCGGACGAACTCTCCTCGATTCTCGGGCGGACGCTGGGGGTGCCGATCTTCCAGGAACAGGCGATGAAGATCGCGCTCGATGCGGCCAGGTTCTCCAGCCTCGAGGCCAACCGCCTGCGCAAGGCGATGGCGACGTTCCGCAGCCGGGGGATGGTCGACGAACTGCAGGACATGATGGTCGAGCGCATGGTCGGGCGCGGCTATGACCGGGACTTCGCCCAGCGCTGCTTCAACCAGATCCGCGGCTTCGGCGAATACGGCTTTCCCGAAAGCCACGCGGCGAGCTTCGCCCACCTCGTCTATGTCTCGAGCTGGCTGAAGTGCCACTATCCCGCAGCGTTCGCCTGCGCGCTGCTCAATTCGCAGCCGATGGGGTTCTATGCCCCGGCCCAGATCGTCCGCGATGCTGCCGAACACGGGGTGCGGGTGCTGGCGGTGGATGTGAACCACAGCGACTGGGATTGTACGCTGGAGGCAGATCCTCCCCTGCAAGGGGAGGGGGACCACCCGCAGGGTGGTGGAGGGGCACTGTCCGTGAACCCAAGTCTCTCAGCGAACTTCCGTTCACCGCGCGTGCCCCTCCACCATGCTTCGCATGGTCCCCCTCCCCCGTTGGGGGAGGATCACGCCCTGCGCCTGGGCCTGCGCCAGGTCGATGGGCTTGCCGAGCACCTCGCCGCGCGCATCGTCGCGGCGCGCAGCGAGGGCGGGGCGTTTGCCGATCTCGCCGATCTCAAGCGCCGCGCCGGTCTTTCCCCCGCAGTGGTCGAGCGGCTCGCGGCGGCGGACGCGTTCGGCTCGCTTGGCCTCGCCCGGCGGCAGGCGCTGTGGGATGCGCGCAGCCTGATCGCTGGCGCCGACCTGCCGCTGTTTGCGGCCATGACGTCACGCGATGAAGGCGAGGAACGGCGGAAAACCGCGCTTCCGGTGATGGCCCTGTCCGAGGAGGTGGTGGCCGACTACCAGACCCAGCGGCTCTCGCTGAAGGCCCATCCGATGGCGTTCCTGCGCCCGTCGCTGGCCGAACGCGGGTTCGTCCGCGCCTGCGACCTGCGCAGCCGCAAGTTCCGCTCGATGGTCCAGGTCGCGGGCGTGGTGCTGATCCGCCAGCAGCCGGGTTCGGCCAAGGGGGTGTGCTTCATCACCCTTGAGGACGAGACCGGGGTGATCAATCTGGTGGTCTGGCCCGACCTCAAGGAGAAGCAGCGGAAGGTGGTGATGGGCTCGCGGCTGATGGAGGTGCGCGGCCGGGTCGAGTACGACGACGAGGTGATCCACGTGATCGCCGCGCACCTGACCGACGCGAGCGCGGCGCTGCTCGCCCTGTCCGACGAGACACTGAGCCCGGCACTGGCGCGCGCAGACCACTGCAACAACCCGCTGCCGCAGAAGCACGGGCCGCGGATTACGCCGGTCGAACCGTGGCAGCCGCCTCCGCCGGGCAATCGCGACTGCGGGTTCAAGGGCGGTCATCCGCGCGACGTGCGGATCATCCCGAAGTCACGGGATTTTCATTGAGTGAGCATGCCCACTCCCTAACCGCTGTTCGCTTCGCGAACGCCTGCGGCTCCCTGCATGCGGGAGGGGAGCGAGACTTGCTGAGCCGCAGGCGCAGCTTAGTCGCAGCGGGGTGGGCAGAAAGCTACGCCCGCAGCCGCTCGATCGCCTGGGCCAGCGCGACGTAGAGCTTGCCCATGTCCGACGACAGCAGCGTCACCCCCAGCGCGTTGCCGTCGCGGGTGGACAGCAGCTGGCGAAGCATCGCCTCGAAATCGTGGATGTAGTGGTTCACATGATCGCGGAACTCGGCATCGCGCTCGTAGTGCTGGAGCACGACCTTGCTTTCGGCGCTGTCGAGCAGGTTGACCGCGCGACGGGTGAAGATCCCGCGATCGCCGCGCAGGTAGGCCGCCCAAGCGGTGTCGGTGACCTCGCTCGACAGGACCTTGGCGACATCGATCGCGGTCGAATTGAGCGATTCGGTGATGAGCGCCACGCGCCGGGCGAAGTCGCTGTCGACCTGTTCCTGGGCGCGCTCGCGGGCCCGGTCGACGCGGCTTTCGAGGTTGCCGGCGAGCTCGTCGACCTTGGCGAGCTGGTCGCGCAGCAGGACGGCCGCGTCGCGGCTCGAGGCGGCGGCGCGTGACACAGCGCTGTCGATCCCGTCGGCGAGCGCCTTGACCTGATCTTCCAGCAGCCGTGCGATCGCCGCGCTGCCGTCCTCGCGCAGCTTGCCGGCGAGCGCCTCGATCCGGTCGCGGGCGGGCGCGTCGATGTCCTCGCCGGCCTGGCGGGCCGCGTCGCGCAGGCGGGCGATGGTCCCGGTGAGCGCGGCGTCGACCTGGGCCGACAGCGCCTCGCTTTCCTGGCGGACATGGCCGAGCGTTTCGCGCAGCGCGGCGATGCGCTGTTCCTGCGCGGCGGTGCGCTCGCCCAGCTCGTCCTGCAGGCGCGCGACGTCGCCCATCGCCGCGCCGACCTCGTGCCGCGTCTGGATCACGTAGTCGGAAAGGCAACGCCCGCTGTCACCGGCCTGCGAGAGGGTGTCGCGCAGGGTGAAGACGCGGTCCTCGATCCCGCGCAGCCCGCTCTCGGCCGCCGACAGCGCCTGAGGGATGTGGGTGCGCGAATGGTCGCTGCTCGCCTGGATGAGTTCGAGCAGGCGCACCGACGCGTCGGTCAGCGCCGCGACCTGGCTGTCGGTTCCGGCCAGCGCCTCGCGGCTCTCGGCGAGCTTGGCGTTGAGCATGACCATCGCCGATTCGACCGCGCGGCCGGTCTGTTCACCCTGCGCGCCGGCCGATCCGACCATGGCGGTAAACGCCTTGACCCGCTCCCCGATGGTGGCGCAGTGCTCGGCCACTTCCTTGGCGCGGAGGAACTGGCGTTCCTGGTGCTCGGCGACGACCGTTTCGAGCTGCTCGAGCCGCTGGGCGAGGGCTTCCGCTGCGGCTTCCGCGGCGGCATCGGCCGCGGCGCGATGTTCGGCTGCTTCGCTTTCGAGCCGGCCCATTTCCTCGCGGACCCGCGCGGACAGAGCAGACGCGTCCTCCGTGAACCGGGCGAGCCGGGCGCTTCCCGCCTCGATCGTTGCCCGATGATCGGTGTCGAGCGATGCCAGCGCCTCGCGCAAGGTCGCGGCGTGGGCCGCTGCACGGTCCGTCCATGTCGCAAGGGCATTTGCCTCGCCCGTGGCGATTTCCCCGGCAACGCGCGCCGCTTCGTCGCGCAGCGCCGAAAGCCGGCCGCGGATCGCATCGAGCGCCTCGCTTTCGGTCGCCTCGGCGGCCGTGCGATGGGTCGCCAGTTCCTCGCCCAGTGCCGAAGCCCGCGCCCGGATCGCGGCCAGCGCCGCAATCTCGTCCTGGTCGAGCCGCTGGCGGATCGCTTCGCCCTCGGCGGAAATCCTGGCGAGGCGCTCGTCGGCAAGCGTGGCAAGCCGGTCTGCCTGGGCCGCGAGTTCCTCGAGCGCGGTGCCCACGCCCTCGCGGATCGTCTTGACCTGTCGTTCGCTGGCGACGCCGAATTCGTTGAGGCGCTGGAAACCTGTGACCATGTCCTCCAGTTGGACGTGTGCAGTACGGCCGGCGCTGGCGATGTTGTTGGTGACGTCCTTCGCGGCATTGGCGATCACGGGTAATTGCCCGCGGAGCTTCTCCATGTTTTCCAGAGCATTCTGGGCAACAGTTGCGATCGTATCGACCTTCTGTCCATTGTCGGAAACGAGCCCGGCAAGCTGGCTGGCGCTGCCCGACAAGCGCTCGGCGGCGATCCGGCCGAGCGCTTCGAGGTCGCGGGCCTGCGATGCGATGAAGTCACGCGCCAGCGAAAGCTCGCCGTTCACGACCTTCAGCCGCTCTTCCAGCAGCCGCGATTCGGTGTTGAGGCTGCGCGCGATATCGCCGAAGCGGGCACCCTCGCGGCGGCTCGTGCGCATCGTCACCAGCAGCACGACCAGTGCGAGCAGGACAGGGATCGACCACTGGACGATCCACTCGGCACCTTCGGCCGGAGTGAGGCCGGACATGAAGCGCGGCAGGCTCGCCCAGACGAAGAACCCCGACCACCCGGCAATGGCGAGGCCGACGAGGAAACTGGCGAGCCATTCACTGCGTGGCGGCGGGGCTTCGTCCTCGGCATCCCACGCCGGGGCAGGGGCCTCGACCGCCTCCTCCAGCTCGAGCACGGTCTCGACCGGCGGGCTTGCCGCCTGGTCGTGTTCGATCGGAATGATCCGAGGTCCCCCTGTCATGGCTTTGACATACCACGGCTTGGGGTTGTGGATAAACCCCGGCTTAACCTTCTCCTGCCAGTGTCCGTCGCATGGCTTATGAAGGTGAGACCCTGGACGCGACGCTGGCGGTGGCTGCGGGCAACGACCCGGCCCTGTTCATCGAGCTGCGCCGTGCCTTCGTGGAGAGCGCCGAGCGCCAGCTCGACCTGCTCGGCCGCGCCCGCTGCGACGGCAACTGGCAGGTTTCCGCGCTGCGCCTGAAGGGCCTTGCCGCGAGCTTCCACGTCGCGCCGCTGATGGCGCTGGCGGACGAAGCGGTCGATGCGGTCCCCGGCGAACCCGGCGTCCTGCGCCGCATCCGCCGCTGCCTCGACGATCTCGCCATTACCGTCTGAGCGTAGCGCGACGCGGCTCGCCGCGCGGTGCTTGGCACAGGGCCTGCCGCGGCCTACGATAGGCGCGGACAGGAGAATTCCTTGCGGGTCGCACTGCTATCACTTCTTGAGCCGTCAGGCGGCGAGCCCGTGGGGCCGAACGGTTACCTGCGCATCGGCGGGCAGTCGATCGCCCGCCGCCAGCTGGCGCTGGCCCTCGCGCTCGGCTGTTCGCGGATCGTGTTTCTGGCCGAGTCGCTGAGCGGCGAACTCGTCTCACTTCAGCACGTCGCGGAGGATCACGGCGCGCAGTTCCACGTGGTGGCCGCACCGCGCGCGCTCGTGCCGCTGGTCGCGCCGGAGGACGAGCTGATCGTTCTCTCGCCCGGCCTCTTGGCGATGCCGGAGGACGCCATGAACCTGCTCGGCAGCGGGCAGGGCGTGCTGGTGATGCCGGTCGAGACCGGGCTTGCCGCCGGGTTCGAGCGGATCGACCTCAACCATGCCGAGGCCGGCGCGATGCGCTTGCCGGGACGCGTGGTGGCTCAACTGGGGGATCTCCCCGGTGACTGGAACGCGCCGTCCGCGCTGCTGCGCCTCGCCATGCAGGGCGGGGTGCGGCAGCTGCCCTTGCCTTCTACGCTGGTCGAAACCGGGCGCTGGTCGCTGGTCCGGAGCGAGGACGACGCGCACCGCGCCGAGCCGCGCTGGCTGCGCCTGCATACCGCGGTGAAGGGCCGGCGCAGTCCCGGCGAGGCGCTGGCAGCAGGGATCGTCCACGGCTTCGGCCCCGCGGTGCTGCACGCCGGCACCCGGTCGTTTGCCGTGACCGTGGGGGCCTGGGTGGCCGGGCTGCTGGGCCTCGGCGCCGCCTGGCTCGGCTCGCCAACCACGGGCTTCTGCTTCCTCGGCGTGTCGTGGCTGATCCGGCGCTGCGCCGCCCTGCTCGCGCGGATCGAGCGGGACTCGCTGGTCCTTGCCGAAGGCTGGTTCCAGCCCGAGCTGGTTTTCGCCTGGGCCCTCGACCTCGGCTTCGTGCTGGTTTCCGGATGGCGCAGCGAGATTCCCGACCTCCCCGGCGTGCCGCTGGGAAGCAGCTATTTCGCAGCGGCGGTGTTCGTCGGATTACTCAG
Organism: Novosphingobium sp. FW305-C-111; assembly: GCF_058783565.1. NCBI lineage: Bacteria > Pseudomonadati > Pseudomonadota > Alphaproteobacteria > Sphingomonadales > Sphingomonadaceae > Novosphingobium > Novosphingobium sp. FW305-C-111. The sequence continues at coordinate 222,529 of NZ_JBYSYP010000005.1, read as the reverse complement.
GCTGGTTCCGGCCCTCGCGCCGGGCGAGGGCTGGGCGATGGCGCTGACCGATCGGCTGCTGCTTGCCGTCGGTCTCGCCGCAGCCAGCGCGTTCGCCGCGTTCGACTCCGTCCTGATGGGAGCGAGCGTCGTTCTCCTTGCCGCGGGGCTGTTCCTTCCACGCATTTCGCGGCATAGACCGGCTAACCCGCCCTTAACCAAGAGCGATTAGACCGCGCACGATGGTCGAGACTGCATTGCATGGCGCCGGCGCTGCGCCCGATATCGAGGCGCTGTTGCAGGAGGACCTGCAGCAGGCCGATCTTGCGCTCGCCAACGCGCGGCCGATCCTGCGCCATCTGCTGGGCAACGATGATCATTCGATCTTCAGCGACGCGATCGTCGCAAGGGTGCGCGGGATGCTGCGCGACCTCGCCAGGCAGCTTGTCACGGCGATGGCGGAAGCGGGCGGGCACAGCGATATCCGGGTCGTGTCGTCCGAGGCCTGCGACGAGCTCGCCAACGCATTCAGCGACAGCCCGGTGCTGCTGGCCCACGCCCATGCTCTGGCAGTGGAATGGCAGCTGACGGAGCGACTGCAGACGCGCCTCTCGCTCGATCCGGTGCTGTCGCCGCTGGTCCAGTCGCTGATCGCCTCGAGCGACCCGGCCACCTCTGCCACAGCCATGGCCGCGCTCGCCGCGCAGGCGCGCTTCGGCCAGAGCCAGCGCCGCATGGAATTGCCGCTGACCGAGCTGCCCGGCGACCTGTTCCACCTCGCGCTGGTCACGATGCGGGCCTATGTCGCCGACCACCCCGAGGCCGACCGCAACGCGGCGAAGGCCGAGGAAACCCTGCGCCAGCGCCATGAGGAGCGCCGATCGCGGCTCGGCCTGATCGAACGGCTCATCACCGCGCTGCGCGGGGAGGCTGCGCAGGCCCTGTCCGTCGAACACGCCGGCGTGGCGATGTTCCTGACCGCGCTGTCGATCGGTTCCGGGCAAGACCGCGATCTCGTCGTCCTGACCACCAGCGAAAGTCAGGCGGCGCGGCTGGCGCTGGCCTTGGCGGCCTGCGGATTGAAGCCCGACGCGGTGGCGGCGCAGTTCCTCGCGCTTCATCCCGAGGTCAGCTTGCCCGACGGCTTCGGCACCCTGCGCCCTGACCGTGCGGCCGCGATCCTGTCGCTGTCCGCCGGAGGCCACGGCCGCTAGGATGACCGCGCTCGCGATCATCCGGGCGCGAAGCGACGGCAGCGATCGGCTGGTCGAAGCCGACGAGCCGTTGGCCGGCCTGCAGCTGCGCGCCGGCGGGGCCTTGCCCGGGCCAATCGCGATCCCGACGCTGCTGGCGCTGGTTCGCAAGGCCCGGCGGCACCGCATTCGCCTCGCCCGGACCATCCACGCGCTCGACGACGGCAACGAGATCGCGGCCTGGGCTGCGGTGGAGCCCGGCGAAGACGGGGCGACCATCGAACTGAGCCAATGGCGCGCCGGTCCTGCGATGTGGCCTGCGGGTTCCGATGTGCCCGATGCGCAGGACCTGTTGCGCCATCTCGCCGATGGCACTGCGCGGCTCGACGCGGATCAGCGCGTGCTCGCTTCCGAAATGCGCAGCGCCGACCTGGCTGAACTGCAGCAGCTGTTCGCCGCGGGGCAGGGCCACCGGTGGACCGATTTCGTGATCGTGGAGGACGGTGGGCACCGCCAGCCGTTGCACTGGCGCCTGCTCGACGGGGCGAGCATCCGCGTGCCCGGCTCGGCCCGGACGTTCCGCGCCCATATCCTTCCGCAGGCAGGCGCGGCGCTGGGCGGGTTCGAACTGTGCCTCGTTCCGCTGGCGGTCGAGACGGTTCCTGAGGTCTCGGCGGCCGAGCCCGAACCTGCGGGCGATTACGGCAGTCTCCTTGGCCGCGAACTCGCCCCGGCGCTGCGCCAGCCGATCAACCGGATCATCGCCAATGCCGAGACGATCCGCACCAAGCTCGCCGGGCCGCTGGCCGACCAGTACAGCGCCTATGCCGCCGACATCGCCAATGCCGGGCGGCATCTGCTAAACCTCGTCGAGGATCTTGCCGATCTCGAGGCGATCGAGACACCCGGCTTTGCGCCGGCGCCGGACCGGATCGACCTCGCCGAAGTCGGACGACAGGCAGGCGGCATCCTTTCGGTTCGCGCGGCCGACAGGCAAATCACGTTGCTGCTCCCGCCCGTCGAGGAGCGCGCTCCGGCGGTGGGCGAGTTCCGGCGCGTCCTGCAGATCCTGCTCAACCTGCTGGGCAACGCCATCAATTACTCGCCCGAAGGGACGACCGTCACCGTCTCGTGCGGGGAGGACGAAGCGGGCGCATGGATCGCCGTCCGCGACCAGGGCCAGGGCCTCGACCGCGACCAGGCCGACAAGGTGTTCCGCAAGTTCGAACGGCTTGGCCGCAAGGGCGATGGCGGCAGCGGCCTTGGGCTCTACATCTCGCGCCGGCTCGCCCGCGCGATGGGCGGGGAGCTCGAGGTCGAAAGCGCGCCCGGTGAAGGGGCGCGCTTCGTCCTGCGCCTGCCGGCGGACCGTGTCGAGCTGCGCGAGGCCGGCTGAGCGGTCAGGCTTTCCGGCGGGCGAACCAGATCAGGCCGAGCCCTGCCAGCACAACGACCGAACCGATGATGGCCCATTGCCCTTGCGCGAGCATGAAGCTCGAGGCCGGCCACATGATCAGGCCGAGGCCCTGACCGGTCCACAGGCCGCCCATCAGCACCATCAGAATGCCGAGTATCATCAGTACGTTGCGCATCAGGTTCCTCCCACGGTGCGACCCGCTGGAGCGATGCTAACACGAAAGCGCCGGACTCCCGAGGGAATCCGGCGCTTCGATTTGCCGGGGCTTTTTGCCGCGCTCAGCGCTGGCTGAGCGGCACGTAGTCGCGTTCGGTCGCACCCGTGTAAAGCTGGCGCGGACGGCCGATCTTCTGGCCGGGATCGCTGATCATCTCGTTCCACTGCGCAACCCAGCCGACGGTGCGGGCCAGCGCGAAGAGCACGGTGAACATCTCGGTCGGGAAGCCGATCGCCGAGAGGATGATGCCCGAGTAGAAATCGACGTTCGGGAACAGCTTCTTCTCGATGAAGTAGGGATCGTTGAGCGCGATCTCCTCGAGGCGAAGCGCGGTCTCGAATAGCGGGTCGTTGACCTTGAGCGCGTCAAACACCTCGCGCACGGTCTTCTGCATGACCGTCGCGCGCGGATCGTAGTTCTTGTAGACGCGGTGGCCGAAGCCCATCAGGCGGAACGGGTCGTTCTTGTCCTTGGCGCGCTCGATGTACTCCGGGATCTTGTCGGGGGTGCCGATTTCCTTGAGCATGTTCAGCGCGGCTTCGTTGGCGCCGCCATGCGCCGGACCCCACAGGCAGGCGATGCCCGCGGCGATGCACGCGAACGGATTGGCACCCGACGAACCGGCGAGGCGCACGGTCGAGGTCGAGGCGTTCTGTTCGTGGTCGGCGTGGAGGATGAAGATCCGGTCCATCGCCTTTTCGACTGCGGGCACGACCTCGTATTCCTCGGCCGGAACGCCGAAGGTCATGCGCAGGAAGTTACCGGCGTAGGACAGGTCGTTCTTCGGATAGAGGAACGGCTGGCCGACCGAGTACTTATAGGCCATCGCCGCGATCGTCGGCATCTTGGCGATCAGGCGATGGGCGCTGATCCGGCGCTGTTCGGGATCGGCGATGTCGGTCGAGTCGTGATAGAACGCCGAAAGCGCGCCGACCACGCCGCACATGATTGCCATCGGGTGCGCGTCGCGGCGGAACCCCCGGAAGAACGTGCTCAGCTGTTCGTGCACCATCGTGTGGCGGCTGATCGTGCGCGAGAAGCTCGAAAGCTCATCCTGGCTCGGCAGTTCGCCGTTCAGCAGCAGGTAGCAGACTTCCATGAAGCTCGAATGCTCGGCCAGCTGCCCGATCGGATAGCCGCGATGCAGCAGCACGCCTTCATCGCCGTCGATGTAGGTAATCGCCGAGTCGCAGCTCGCCGTGGAGGTGAAGCCGGGATCGTAGGTGAAAAGCCCCGTCTGGCCGTAAAGCTTGCGGATATCGATGACGTCGGGGCCCACGGTCCCGCTCGTGATGGGCAGGTCGACGGTCTTGCCGCCGACGTTGAGAGTTGCCGAAGTATCACCCACCTGAATGCCCTCCTTCACATCGTTTTCGCGGCCGATTGGCGGCCGATTGAATTTCCGGTTCGCCCTGCCGGTCAGGCCGCCTGATCGCGAATCCGCGCCAGCGACTCGTCCCGCCCAAGCAGGAACAACACATCGAATATTCCCGGCGAGGTAGTCTGCCCCGTCAGCGCGGCGCGCAACGGCTGGGCTAGTTTGCCCAGGCCAACCCCCAGCTCCTCGGCCAAGGATTTCAGACTGGCCTCCAGACTGGCCAATGTCCAGTCATTTTGCACCTGCAGCATGGCGAGGATCCGGCCCAGCACGCCGCGCGCGTCAGCCGTGAGCAACGCCTCGGCCTTGGCGTCGGGCGTCAGGGGCCGGGCGGCGAACAGGAAGGCGGCACCGCGCGCGATTTCGTCGAGATCGTTGGCGCGGACCTTGAGCACCGGCATGGCACGGGTCAGCAGGTCGAGGCCGGTGTCAGCGGTGAGACCTGCAACCGCCCCGGCCAGCCGGGGAGCGACCAGCCCGGCCAGCCGCGCGTCGTCGGCCTCGCGGATGTAGTGCGCGTTGAGGCTTTGCAGTTTCTTGAGGTCGAAGCGCGATGGCGACTTGCCGACGTGGGCGATGTCGAACCACGCAATGGCCTGGTCGCGGGCGATGATCTCCTCGTCGCCGTGGCCCCAGCCGAGCCGGAGCAGGTAGTTGAACAGCGCCTCGGGCAGGATGCCCATCTCGTCGCGGTAGCTGTCGACCCCAAGCGCGCCGTGGCGCTTGGACAGCTTCGCCCCGTCCGAGCCGTGGATCAGCGGCACGTGCGCGTAGACCGGATCGGCCCAGCCACCCTCGATCGCATGCATCGCGCGGATGATGACAAGCTGGCGGAACGCGTTGTTGAGATGGTCGTCGCCGCGGATCACGTGGGTCACGCCCATGTCGTGGTCATCGACGACCACCGCCAGCATGTAGGTCGGCGTACCGTCGCCGCGGAGAATCACGAAGTCGTCGATCTCGGCGTTCTGCACGGTCACGGTGCCCTGGACCTGGTCCTCGATCACCGTCTCGCCTTCGCGCGGAGCCTTGACCCGGACGACCCACGGCTGCCCGGCCGGCCAGGTCGAAGGGTCGGCGTCGCGCCATTCGCTGTCGATCCGGAACGGGCGACGTTCGGCCTGTGCCTTTTCGCGGCGGGCGGCGAGTTCTTCCTGGGTCAGGTAGCAGCGATAGGCGTGACCCGCGTCGAGCAGTTTGTGGGCGACTTCGGCATGCCGCTCGGACCGGGCGAACTGGAACGTCGCCGGTTCGTCACCGCCAAGGCCGAGCCATTCGAGCCCGTCGAAGATCGCGGCAATCGCCGGTTCGGTCGAGCGGGCGCGGTCGGTGTCCTCGATCCGCAAAAGGTACGTGCCGCCATGGTGGCGCGCGTACAGCCAGTTGAACAGCGCAGTGCGCGCTCCGCCGATATGAAGGAACCCGGTCGGCGAGGGCGCGAAGCGGGTCACAACGGCGGTGGTGCCGGCGGGCGATGTCACGGAATCGGTGGCAGTGGCGCTTGCCATCGGCGGCGGCTTCCTTTCCTGTCAGGCCATGGCGTCCGCGGCCGCAGATCCGCCCGGCGCACCGGCGCCCGACGAACCGCGCGAACGGTCGCGCACTTGGGCCATCTTGGCCGGCTTGTCCAGCGCGGGACCAGCCACGCTACGCCGCATCGACGAATTCCTGGAGGGGCGCCCGTTCGAACGCGGCAACTGGCTGGCAGTGGCCTTCGCAGCAGGCATCGTCGTCTGGCTGGGCCTCGATGGGCCTGCGCAATGGCTGGCGCTGTTGGCAATCGCTGCCCTGATGGCGGGCGCGGCTGCCTTGACCGTTCCGCAGCGCCTTGCCTGGCTGCGGCTTGCAGTGCTCTCCACCACGTTGATGGTGGCGGCGGGGTGCCTGACGGTCTGGGCCAAGTCGGCGCTGGCCGGCGCCCCGACCATCGAGCGGCCCATGGTCGTCCGCCTGACCGGCCGGATCGAGGCACGCGAGGTCCAGGGCGCAGAGGACCGGGTCCGGCTGACCTTGTTGGCGCGGCTGACCGGGCAGGACCAAGCGATGCGTGTCCGGGTCAATCTCGACGACGCCGACGACGACCCCGCGTTTGCCGAAGGGGCGACGGTGGCGATGCGAGCCCGGCTGATGCCGCCCGCTCCGCCGATGCTTCCGGGCAGCTACGACTTTGCCCGGGCAGCGTGGTTCGCCGGGATATCCGCCACCGGCAGCGTGCTAGGAAAGCCCCGGCTGATCGAGCCGGCCAGCGGCGGCGCGCGGCTGCGCGAATGGCGGCACGCATTGTCGGAGCATGTCCGCGCGCAACTCGGCGGCACGCCCGGCGCGATTGCGATGGCCTTTGCCAGCGGCGACCGCGGGGAGATCGCCAAGGCCGACGAGGAAGCGATGCGCGATGCGGGGCTCACCCACCTGCTGTCGATCAGCGGGCTGCACGTGAGCGCGGTGGTGGCCGCCGGCTATGCGCTGGCGATCCGGCTGCTCGCACTGTGGCCATGGCTCGCGCTGCGGGTGCGGCTGCCGGTCGTCGCGGCAGCGGTCGGGGCCGGCGGCGGGATCGCCTACACGCTGCTGACCGGGGCGGAGGTGCCGACGATCCGCTCGTGCATCGGTGCGGTCCTGGTGCTGGGAGCACTGGCGCTGGGGCGCGATCCGCTATCGATGCGGATGGTCGCCATCGCCGCGCTGTTCGTCATGCTGCTGTGGCCCGAGGCGGTGCTGGGCCCGAGTTTCCAGATGAGTTTCTCCGCGGTCATCGCCATCGTCGCGCTGCATTCGGCCGAGCCGGTGCGGCGGTGGTTTGCCCGGCGCGAGGAGGGGTGGGTCATGGCAATCCTGCGCCACGGGGCGATGCTGCTGGTGACCGGCGTGGTGATCGAGCTGGCGCTGATGCCGATCGGGCTGTTCCATTTCCACCGCGCCGGGATCTACGGCGCTTTGGCCAACGTCGTTGCCATCCCGCTGACGACGTTCGTGTCGATGCCGCTGATCGGGCTGGCGCTGCTCCTCGACATCGCAGGACTGGGCGCGCCGGCGTGGTGGGCGGCGGGCAAGTCTCTCGAGTTGCTGCTGTGGCTCGCGCACGTCACCGCCGCGCAGCCCGGCGCGGTGGCGCTGCTGCCGGCGATGCCGGCCGGGCCGTTCCTGCTGTTCGTGGCCGGCGCGCTGTGGCTGGCGTTGTGGAGCGGGCGGGTGCGGCTGTGGGGGCTGCTGCCGGTGCTGGCGGGGGTTGCCGGAATGTCCCTTGTGCGGCCCGCCGATGTGCTGATCTCGGGCGACGGTCGCCATGTCGGCATCACGGGGGAAGGCGGAGAATTGCTCCTCCTGCGCGAGGGGCGGGGCGACTACGTCCGCGAAAGCCTGCTCGAGATTGCCGGGATGGACGGCGAGGTGCGCACGCTCGACGCATGGCCGGGCGCGACCTGCAACCGCGATTTCTGCTCGCTCGTCCTGACGCGCGAGGGGCGGCGCACGCGGCTGCTGATCGCGCGGGGCCGCGACATCGTCGAGGAGTATCCGCTTGCCGCCGCCTGCGAACGCGCCGACCTGGTCATCGCCGACCGCCGCCTGCCGTGGACCTGCCGCCCGCACTGGCTCAAGGCCGACCGGCGGATGCTGGCGACGAGCGGCGGGCTGGCGCTCGACCTTGCTGCCCGGCAGGTCACCAGTGTCGCCGACACGCAGGGGCACCACGGGTGGTATCGCTGGCCGGAGCCTCGGAACCGCTCGCGCCAGGCCGGCCCCCCTCCGTCAGCCGCCGATGCGGCTGCCACCTCCCCGGGCGGGGGAGGATCGGCGGATCAGTGATAGCGGCGCAGCAGCCCGGCGAGCTTGCCCTGCACCTGGACTTCGGCCGGCTTGTAATACTGCGGATCATAAGCGGCGTTGGCCGGGTCGAGCCGGATCATCCCGTTCTCGCGGCGCAGGTACTTGAGCGTGGCTTCCTCGCCGCGGACCAGCGCGACGACGATTTCCCCATCGCGCGCGGTCTCGGTCCGCCGAACGAGGGCATAGTCGCCGTCGAGAATTCCGGCTTCCATCATCGAGTCGCCCGATACCTCGAGCGCGTAGTGCTCGCCCGCGCCGAGCAGTGCGGCCGGGACCGGCAGGGTCGACTGGCCCTCAAGCGCCTCGATCGGCGCGCCTGCCGCAATGCGGCCGTGGAGCGGGAGCTCGATCACGTCGTTGGCGGCGGCGGGCTGCGCCGCGGGCTTCTTCAGCGGAGTCAGCGCGGAATTCGAGTTCGCGGCGGCCTTCACCGGAGTCTTCGCCTGCGCGCTCTCGGGCTGGCGGAGCACTTCCAGCGCACGGGCGCGGTTGGGCAGGCGGCGAATGAAACCGCGCTCTTCCAGAGCGGAAATCAGGCGGTGGACGCCGGACTTCGACTTGAGGTCGAGCGCCTCCTTCATCTCTTCGAACGACGGGGAGATGCCGGTTTCCTCCAGCTTGTTCTGGATGAAGGTGATCAGTTCGTGCTGCTTGCGCGTCAGCATCAGTCTCACTCCCGCGAGCGCCCGACCATCAGGCGAACGAATGCGGAACGAATAAGCAACCTGCGAGAACCCGTCAAGCAATTCCGCCATTTTCGAGCAAGTAGATGCTCACCGCTTCGCCGGCGGCGCGCTCGGGCGCGTGGGCTTGGCGCAGGATGAGGGCATTGGCGCGGGCCAGCGGGGTCAGCGCGCCCGAATCCTGGAGCGAGTCGGGCGTCACCCGCTCGCCGTCCCAGGTGCCGCGAAGAAACTCGGTGCGACTGCCGCCCTTTGCCATGTTTTGCGCCAGAACCGAGGAAATCGGCCGCGGGCAGGGTGCGTCCGAACCGAGCATCGCCCGTACCAGCGGCAGGAGGAACAACCACGCGGTGACGAACGCCGAGGCGGGATTGCCCGGCAGGCCGAGCACCAGCTGCCGCCCGCGCCGGGCCACCAGGAGCGGCTTGCCGGGCTTGATGGCGACCCGCCAGAACTCGAGGTCGGCTCCGAGCTCGGCGAGCGCCGGACGGATCAGGTCGTGGTCGCCGACCGAAGCGCCGCCGGTGGTGACAATCAGGTCCGCATCCGGCGCGGCGGAGAGCGCGGCGACCAGCGACTCGAGCCGGTCTGGAACCGGGCCGCTGCACGTCACCTGCGCGGGCAGGCCGCCGAGCATCGCGGCGATCATCGGGCCGTTGCTCGCCGGAAGCAGCGCCGGGTCGCGGCCCGCGCCGGGTGCGACCAGCTCGTCGCCGCTGTCGAACACCGCGATCCGCGCCTCGCGGCGGACCGGCAGGAGGTGGTGGCCCGCCGCGATGGCCAGCGCGAGCTGCGCGGGGCCGAGCTGGGTTCCCGCAGCGAGGACCGGCGATCCGGCGGCGAAGTCCATGGCCTGCGGGCGGATGTGCCTGCCCGGCGGGACGGGCGCTTCGCCGGTCAGCACCAGCGCATCGCCGTCGCGGCGGCAGTCTTCCTGGAGGAGGACGGCGTCCGCACCCTCCGGCACCACCGCGCCGGTCGAGATCCGCACCGCCTCGCCCGGACCCACCGTTCCGCTGAAGGTATGTCCCGCGGCGCTTTCGCCGATGACGTGCCACGGCCCGGGGAGGTCCGCGCCGCGCAGGGCGTAGCCGTCCATGGCCGAGACGGGGGCGGCGGGCTGGTCGCGGCGGGCGGGGAGGTCCTGGGCGAGCCAGAAGCCCGCGCATTCGGTGATGCGGCGGTGTTCGACGGGCAGCGCCGGGGCCATCGCCATCAGCTTCGCCTGGGCATCGGCAAAGGGGAGGGGCGGGGCCTTGCCGCTCACTCCGCCGCCTTCCAGTCGCCCGACTTGCCGCCGCGCTTTTCGATCAGCCGAACGCTTTCGATGACCATGCCTTTGTCGACCGCTTTGGCCATGTCGTAAATCGTCAGCAGCGCGACCGAGACCGCGGTCAGCGCCTCCATCTCCACCCCGGTGCGCCCGATGAGCGAAGCGGTCGCCCGGGCTTCCACGCCGTCATCAGTGAGGGTGAAAGCCACGCTCACCGCGTCGAGGGCGAGCGGGTGGCACAGCGGGATCAGCTCGCCGGTCTTCTTCGCCGCCATGATTCCGGCGATGCGGGCGGCGGCGAGGACGTCGCCCTTGGGCACCGTGCCGTCGCGGATCGCCGCGAGCGCCTCGGCCGACATGCGGATCCGCCCGGCCGCGATCGCCACCCGCGCGGTCTGCGCCTTGCCGCCGACGTCGACCATCCGGGCGTTGCCGTCCGAGTCGAGGTGAGTCAGCCCGGTCATGCGAAACCCGCGGATTTGCGTCGAAGTTGACGAAGTTGACAGTGTCCAGGGAGAAAACTCCGGGGCCTCCCCGAAGGACGCCGCAAGGTGCTGCCGGCAAGGTCTGAAGATCGCTCGAACATGGCCGTCACATGCCAGACGCATTGCGGGTAGGACAGCCCCAAACCGGCCGAAAAAGCGTGTCGACTTCGCCCGATGCGAACGGCAAGTTCGGCGCACGACAAAAGGGGGATGCCATGAAGAAGCGGAACATCGTGCTGAGCGCGCTTGGCGCGGTGCTGCTGGCGGGCGGGGGCTGGTTCGCCGCGCAGGACAAGGAGACCCGCGGCCTGCTGCTGGCCCTGCCGACCGACCGCGATGTGCTGTCCTGGTCGATCCCGCAGCGCGATGCGGCGTTCCGCGCGATGGATCGCCTGCCGGTGCTGGCCAAGGCGAACACCATCCAGCCCGCCGCGAACCCGCTGCCGCTGCCACCGGGCGAGCCGCTCGTCATCCCGGGGCTCGACGCGTACATGAAGACCCAGCGCACCGCCGGGATCGTCATCCTCCAGGACGGCAAGCTGCGGCTCGAGAGGTATGGCCTCGATTTCGACGCCAAGGGTCGCTGGACCAGCTTCTCGGTCGCCAAGTCGTTCACATCGACGCTGGTCGGCGCGGCGATCGCGGACGGCAAGATCAGGAGCCTCGACGACAAGGTCAGCCAGTACATCCCCGGGCTGCGCGGCTCGGCCTATGACGACGTTTCGGTCCGCCAGCTTCTGACCATGAGCAGCGGAGTGCGCTGGAACGAGGACTACGAGGACCCGAACGCCGACGTCGCGAAGTTCAACAATGCCGAACCCGAGCAGGGCATGGACGCGACGGTCAGCTATATGCGCAAACTCCCCCGCGCGCATCCGCCGGGCGAGGTCTGGCACTACAACACCGGCGAAACCAACCTGATCGGCGTGCTGGTGACCTCGGCCACCGGCAAGAGCCTCGCCGCCTATCTCGAGGAAAAGGTCTGGCAGCCCGCCGGGATGGAGGCGCAGGCGACCTGGCTGCTCTCGAAGACCGGGCAGGAGATCGGTGGCTGCTGCCTCCAGGCCGCGACCCGCGACTATGCCCGCTTCGGGCTGTTCGTGCTGAACGGCGGCAAGGGTCTGGACGGCCGGCAGGTCGTTCCCGCCGACTGGTTCGCGCAGGCCACCGTCAAGCAGAAGGACATCGGACGAGCCGGCAAGGGCTATGGCTTCCAGTGGTGGACCTACGACGACGGCAGCTTTGCCGCGCAGGGGATCTTCGGGCAGGGCATCTTCATCGACCCCAGGCGCCGCCTGGTGATCGCCACCAACGGCGACTGGACGCGGGCGAGCGCCGGGCCGGAAGGGGCGGAGCGGGAGGCGTTCTACCGGCAGGTGCAGGCGATATTGGACGGGGGTGGGTGAAGCGTGATGAGCCGCCGCTCAGCATCGCAGGACCGGACCACCCGGCCTAGCCCACGTCCCATTCCAGGTGCAGCTCCAGCAACCGGTTGGTGACCCCCGAGCCGGCCTTGGGCTCGGTTCCCGCTGCGATGCGGAAATCGGGGATCCGCTGGAGCCATTCCTCGAGAAACAGGCGGATTTCCCGCTTGCCGAGCCGGTTGCCGATGCAGGTGTGCGGGCCGGTTCCGAACACCATGTGCGGCGGGTACCGGCGCTGGTAATCGACCGTCAGCGGGTCATCGACGACGCTCTCGTCGAGCCCGGCCAGCGGATACATCAGCAGCAGGGATTCGCCGCGCTTGATCGGAACCCCGGCGAACTCGACGTCCTCGGTGGCGACCCGCGCGATGTGGCTGACGCCAAAGCGGCGGAGCATTTCGTTCACGGCGTTGTCGATCCGGTCGGGGTGCTCGATCAGCTCGCGGCGGTGCGCGGGGTTCTGGGCGAGGAACGCGGCCGCGAACCCGATCGAGATGGCCACCGTGTCGAGCCCGCCGGAGACCACCAGCAGCGACATGCTGAAGATTTCGTCGTCGGTCAGCTTGCGGCCATCGACTTCGGCGACCAGCATGCGCGACATGAAGTCGTCCTGCGGGTTTGCGCGCCGCAGGTCGAGCTGGCGCATGACATAGGCGCCGAGTTCCTCCCACGCGCCCTCGTGCTCGGGATGCACCGAGGACAGCCGGTGGCCCACCGACAGCAGGTAGCGCAGGTCTTCACGCGGCAGGTTGATCAGCACCATGAACGCCACGACCGGCATGATCGTGGCGAACTCGCTCATGAATTCGCAGCGCCCGTGCGGCTTGATCGCCTCGATCATGTCGATCGCGACCTGGCGCGCCTCGTCGGTGACCCGGCGGAGAGCGGCCGGGGCGAAGAACGGCTCCATCAGGCGGCGGTACTTGCTGTGCAGCGGGGCATCGGCGTTGGTCGGGATCAGGAAAGGCGACGTCCCCTGGGGGACGAAGATGTCGCGGCTCGAGAACGCGGCGGGGTTGAGCGCCGCCTGGCGCATCTGCTCGGCGCGCGTGACCACCCAGTGGCCGCCGTTGTAGGGTGTCCAGAAGACCGGCGGATGGCTGTCCTGGAACGCCTTCCACAGCCTGTGGATATCCGGCGAGTTGTTGCCGCCGGGACCGGGGCCGGCGTAAAGGTCGAAGTCGAACGCAAGCTCGGCCGGCACGTGCTCCGGCCGTGGGACGGTGGGCCTCTCGATTACACTGGCCATCCGGCAAATCCTCTCGTCCGGCCGGAGGTGTCGCCAGCCTTTCTGCACGAAGGATTATCGCGCGCCGGGTTGGAGGACCACTGCAATTGCGGGAATTGGGGGCGTGGCGGGCCGATACGGCGCGCTGGCGGGCATCAATTCACAAGGATGATGGCGCACCTAGCCATTCAGCAGGCGGCGGGTGGCCTCCGCGACGTCCGCCTCGCGCATCAGGCTTTCGCCGACCAGGAACGTTCGCGCGCCGCACTTTTCGAGGCGCAGCAGGTCGGCGTGGCTGTTGATGCCGCTTTCCGCGACCAGCAACGTGCCTTCCGGCGCCAGCGGGGCGAGGCGTTCGGTGGTGGCGAGGTCGGTGACGAAGCGCTTGAGATCGCGGTTGTTGACCCCGATCAGGCGGGTGGCGAGCCGGGCGGCGCGCTCCATCTCGGCTTCGTCGTGGACCTCGACCAGCACGTCCATGCCCTGCTCGCGGGCGGCGGCCTCGATCTCCGCCATCTGCGCGTCTGACAGCGCGGCGACGATGATCAGGATCGCGTCGGCGCCGATGGCGCGGGCCTCGGCGCATTGCCAGGGATCGACCATGAAGTCCTTGCGGATCACCGCCAGGTCGCAGGCGGCGCGGGCGGCGATCAGGAAGTCCTCGTGCCCCTGGAAATAGGGCGCGTCGGTCAGCACCGAAAGGCACGCCGCGCCGCCGGCCTGATAGGCGCGGGCGTGGGCGGGCGGATCGAAGTCGGCGCGGATCAGGCCCTTCGAGGGGCTGGCCTTCTTGATCTCGGCGATCAGGGCAAAGCCGGTCGCGGCTTTCGCCCGCAGCGCGGCCTCGAACCCGCGCGGGGCGGTCTGCGTGGCAGCGCGGGCAGCGAGATCGGCGAGGGAGGTCGCCGCCTTGCGCTGCGCGACTTCGCCGCGCTTGGTGTCGCAGATTTCGGTGAGCTTGTCGGTCATCGGGTTCGCCCTTTGCCCGTGGCGGTGGGTTGAGTCGAGGGGGAGAAGTGGTTCGCGCAAAGGCGCAAAGAAGAACGAAGGCGCAAAGATGGTGCGCTGGGCCGCAAGGCCCTTGCCGATTTTGTCGTTCGGGAAAACGGACTGTATGAACAGGAAACCGGCTTCGCCGGATGCGCGACCTCTTTGCGCCTTTGCCAACCTTCGCGCCTTTGCGCGAACTCACTACTTCAGCGCCGAAATCCAGCAATCCAGCAGCGCCTTCGCCAGTCCCTTATCGAGCGCTTCGGCGGCTTCCTCCACGCCCTCGCGCCAGCCTTGCGCTTCGCCTGCGACCATCAGCGCGGCGGCGGCGTTGTAGAGGACGGCGTCGCGGTAGGGGCCGGGTTCTCCGAGCAGGAGGCGGCGCAGCGCCTCGGCGTTGAAAGCCGGATCGCCGCCCCGGATCGCGCTGACCGGGGCATGCGGGATGCCCGCGTCGGCGGGATCGGTGCGCCGCATCAGCACTTCGCTCCCTACCACTTCGGCCAATTCGTTGCCGCCGGCGAGGCTCAGTTCGTCGAGACCTTCGTCGCCCGAGATGACCATCGCGTGGTCGGTGCCGAGCCGGGCCAGCGCATCGGCATAGATCGGCACATAGGCCGGGCGGGCGATGCCGACGAGCTGGCGGCGGACCCGCGCCGGGTTGGCGAGCGGGCCCATCAGGTTGAAGATAGTCCGACGACCGATGCTTTTGCGGATCGGCATTATCCGGCCCATCGCCGGGTGGTGCTTGCCGGCGAAGAGGAAGCAGATGCCGATGTCGGCGAGCGTCGCCTCGGCCGTCGCCACCGCGCGGTCGAGGTTCAGGCCCAGCGCCTCGAGCGTATCCGCCGCACCGGCCTTGGAACTGGCGGCTCGGTTGCCGTGCTTGGCGACGGGCACCCCGCAGGCCGCGACGACGAGGCTCACCGCGGTCGAGACGTTGAGCGTGTGATGGCCGTCGCCGCCAGTTCCGCAGACGTCGATGGCATTCGCCGGCGCTTCGACCGGGATCATCCGCGCCCGCATCGCCCGCGCCGCGCCTGCGATTTCGCTCGCGGTCTCGCCACGGTCTGACAGCGCGACGAGGAAGCGGACGATTTCGTCGTCGGGTACCGTGCCATCGAGAATGCGGCCGAACGCGTCCTCAGCCTCGTCCTCGGCGAGGGGGTGTTCGACAGGAGGAAGGCTCACGCGGCGATGTCCTCGGGCACCTTGGCGTCGATACCGCACAGCCGCAGCCAGTTGGCGAGCATGGCGTGGCCGTGCTCGGTGGCGATGCTCTCCGGGTGGAACTGGACGCCGTGGATCGGCAAGGCGGCGTGGCGGAAGCCCATCGTGTGCTCGTCATCGCTGGTGGCGTTGACGACCAGGCACTCCGGAATGTCGGTAACGATCAGCGAGTGATAGCGGGTGGCGATGAACGGGGAGGGCAGCCCTGCGAACAGCCCGGTTCCGTCGTGGCTGACCGGCGAGACCTTGCCGTGCATCAGCCCGCCGCGCACCACCTTGCCGCCGAAATACTGCCCGATCGACTGGTGGCCGAGGCACACGCCGAGCAGCGGCACCCCCGCATCCGCCGCCGCGCCGACGAGGTCGAGGCTGATCCCGGCTTCGTTGGGTGTGCACGGACCCGGCGAGAGCAGGAAGCCTTTTGCCCCGCTCGACACCGCCTGCGCTGCGCTCATCGCGTCGTTGCGCACGACTTCGACCTCTGCACCCATCTCCATCAGGTAGTGGACGAGGTTCCAGGTGAAGCTGTCGTAGTTGTCGATGACGAGGATCATGGTCGCGCGCCTTAAGCGGGAACGCGGTGCATTTCCAGCGCGGCGTCGCTATCCGGCGATACGCCTGGCGAAGATTTCGACCACCGAGTTGCCGGTCTCGTCGACCACCTTGGACGCGACGGCGGTCTTGGCGAAGGGCGAGGTGATGTTGCGGAAGTCAGGCTTCTCGGCGGTGGCGACCGCGACGATGATCTCCGCGACCTCGTCGCCGGTCTGGCCGTGGGTCGCGAAAACGTCGGACGTTGCGCCAAGGTAGTTGCCGGCCATTTTGTCATACGGCGCGGTCATCCCCGCGATTGCGCTGGCCGAACTGCTGCGGACCGAGGCGACGAATTCGGTGTTGATCGGCCCGGGCTCGACCAGGCTGACCTTGATCCCCATCGCCTGCGCGAGCGGCGCGAAGCCTTCCATCATGCCCTCCACCGCGAACTTGGCCGCGCAGTACGCCTCGTTGAAAGGCTGGCCGAGCAGCCCGCCGACGCTGGTCACGCTGATGATCCGGCCCTCTCCCGCCGCCCGCATGTGCGGGACGACCGCCTTCGTCGTGTTCCACACCCCGAAGAAGTTCACCTCCATCGTTCGCCGCAGATCGGCGTCCGAGGTCTGCTCGAGCGAACCGAGGAAGCCCGCCCCGGCGTTGTTGACCAGCACGTCGATCCGTCCGTGATCGGCGATGATTCCGGCCACGCAGGCATCGATGGACGCCTGCTCGGTCACGTCCAAAGTGCGTACTTCGAAGGAGACGCCGGCCTTGGCCGCTTCATCGAGCAAGGGCTGCTGCTTGCCGTTGTCGCGCATCGTGGCGACGACGTGATGCCCGGCCTGCGCGAGCCGCACCGCCGTGTGCAGCCCGACGCCCGTTGAGCAGCCGGTTACCAGGGCTATCGGCTTTGCCATTGTCTCTCTCCCGTCCTGTTTGGCGGGAGTGTGCGCGGACCCACGGCTTACCGCAAGCGGGTTGGCGCTACTGCCCGAAACCCGGCTCTGCGGCGACCCGCAGCGCTTCCCGGGCCGCCGCGAAGAGTGCGCCGCTCTTGGCTTCGCATTCGCGCTGTTCGTATTCGGCCACGCTGTCGGCGACGATGCCGGCGCCGGCCTGGACGTGGAGGACCCCGTCCTTGATCACCCCGGTGCGCAGGACGATGCAGCTGTCGATCGAGCCGTCGGGGGCGAAATAGCCGACCGCGCCGGCATAGGCGCCGCGGGTTTCAGGTTCGAGTTCGGCGATGATCTCGCACGCGCGGACCTTCGGCGCGCCGCTGACCGTCCCGGCGGGGAAGCCCGCGAACAGCGCGTCGACGGCATCGGCGCGGGCCGTGTCCAGCTCGCCGGTCACGTTCGAGACGATGTGCATGACGTGGCTGTAGCGCTCGATCGTGTAGCTCTCGGTGACCTTGACCGTCCCGGCCTTCGCCACCCGGCCGACGTCGTTGCGGCCCAAGTCGAGCAACATGAGGTGTTCGGCGCGCTCCTTGGGGTCGGCTAGCAGGCTGGCCTCGTTGGCCTTGTCTTCCTCGGGCGACTTGCCGCGCGGGCGGGTTCCGGCGATCGGGCGGATCGTGACTTCGCCGTCGCGGACCCGGACGAGGATTTCCGGGCTCGATCCGACCAGCGCGAAGCCGGGGAGGTCGAGGAAATAGAGGAACGGCGAGGGGTTCACCCGGCGCAGCGCCCGGTACAGGGCCATCGGCGGCAGCGGGAACGGCGCGGTGAAGCGCTGGGCGAGCACGACCTGGAAGATGTCGCCGGCCTCGATGTAGTCCTTCGCATTGCCGACCATTTCCGCGTAGCGCGCCGCATCGAGCACCGGGCTGCGAGCGATCTCGCCGTCGTCGGCCAGGCGCGGGTCGGCGGGCGCGGGCAGCGCAAGGCGGCGCAGTGCTTCATCGATCCGCTCACCGGCACGCTCGATCTGGGCGGCCGGATCGCCGCCGCCGGCCCATAGCGGCGCGACGACGTAGAGTTCGTCACCGAGGCGGTCGAACACCAGCACCAGCGTGGGGCGCACGAACAGCATGTCGGGCAGTTCCAGCGCGCTCTGCGGGGCGCGGGGAAGCTTCTCGACGAGGCCGATCGTCTCGTAGCCGAAGTAGCCGACGAGGCAGGCGAGCGCCGAGGGCAGCTCTGCCGGCACGTCGATCCGGCAGGACTGGACGAGCGCGCGCAGTTCGGCGAGCGCATTGCCGGGCAGCGGCGCGAACGCAGCGGGATTGTGCTGCCAAGCACGGTTGACCTCCGCCGCCGCGCCGGTTGCGCGGAAGACAAGGTCGGGGTCGATGCCGAGCAGGCTGTAGCGGCCGCGCACCTCGCCGCCTTCGACCGATTCGAGCAGGTAGTCGCCGCGTCCTTGCTCGAACAGCTTGAGCGCCGCGCCGACCGGGGTTTCGGTATCGGCGACGATCTTTCGCCAGACCAGCGCCGGGCGGCCGGAGGCGAGGGCCTTGGCCGCAGCCGCGGCGTTTTCCGGCGCGCCTGCGCCCGCGATCGACCCCCCGTTCACCAGCTTACTGGCCCGAACCGACCAGTTCGCTGCGAACCTTGCCGATCCCGGTCGGGTTCTTTTCCGAGCCGACTTCGGCGCGGATCGCGGCGCGGAACTGGCGGGCGTACTCCTGGCCGGTGATCTGGCCGAGCTGCGCCGCGGCCTGCGCCAGCAGCGGGTCGTTCTTGTCGACCTGGCCGGGGATGATGTCCGAGACCGTGACGATGTAGAAGCCCATCTTGTTCGGACCTTCGAGCTGCTTGCTGCTCTTCTTGGCCATCGCGAAGAGCAACGCCAGCGGCGGCGGCACGCGTTCGCGCGACTGGCTGATCTGCTCGCGGGTCATGTCGACGTTCTGGACCGGGGGCAGGGCGACGCCGACCGAGGCCAGCGCGGCATTCAGCGGCACGCCCTTGGCGAGCTGGGCAAGCACCTTGTCGGCTGCCGCCTTGGCCTGGACCGAACCCTGCTGGAGGGCATAGTCGCGGGCAACGACCTCGCGGATTTCGCCGAGCGGGGCAGGGGCGGCCTGGGTGATCTGGCCGACCTCATAGACGGTGAAGGTCTTGCCAGCGACGACTTCGGCGAGCTGCGGCTCGCCCTCGCGTTCCATCCCGAACGCGGCGTTGACGACCGGCAGAACCGCGTCGGGTGCCTTTTCCTGCGGCTTGCCGAAAATCTGGCCGCTCTGCGTGACCGGAACCGTCGTGGCGACGGTCAGGCCGAGCTGCTTGGCGACGTCGGCGAGGCTGGCCCCCTTGTCGATCTGCTCCTCGATCTTCGCGGACGTGTCGGACAATGCGGCCTTGCGCTTCGCTTCGGTGAGCTGGGTGACGAGTTCCGGGCGGGCCTGGTCGAGGGTCTTGCCGGTGTTCTTCTCGATGGCGTCGACGCGGATCACGTGCCAGCCCAGCGGCGAGCGGCCGGGTGCGGCGAGCGCGCCCTGCGCGGCGGCGAACACCGCGTCGGCGATGGGCTGCGAGGCCTGCGAGGCGAGCGCGTTCTTCGTCAGCTTGTCGAGCTTGGTCGGGGCGAGGCCTTTCGAAGTGGCGGCGGCTTCGAGCGCCTTGCCACCCGCGACTTCGCCGGCGAGCGCCTTGGCGGCGGCTTCGGTCGGGACGATCACCTGGGTCAGGGTGCGGGTTTCCGACGCGGAGAACTGCGCGGCGTTCGCCTTGTAGGCGTTCTGGATCTCGGCCTCGGTCGGGGCGGGGACGTTCTTCAGCGCAGACTCGTCGAACACGATGTAGCGGATCGTGCGGCGTTCGGGCTGCATGTAGCGCTTCTGGTTCTGCTTGTAGAAGCCCTGCAGGACGGCGTCGCTTGGCGCCTTTTTGGGCGCGAACGCTGCGGAGGGGATGAGCGCGATGGCGCCCTGGCGGCGCTCCTTCAGCAGCGAGACGTACTGGTTGACCGCGGTCTGCGGCATGACCGCGCCGTAGCTGGCGGGCACCAGCAGCTGCTGCGCCATCAGGCCGTTGGCGAGGTCGGCGCGCACGGCGGCGTCGGTCAGCCCGCGCTGGGCGATCAGCGAACGGTACTGCTTCTCGCTGAACTTTCCGTCGGGGCCGAAGAAGGCGTCGATCTTGACCAGCTCGCTGTCGACCAGGCGGTCCGACACCAGCATGCCGTGCGCCTTGCCGAACTGCATCACCGCTTCGCGCGCGATCATGTCGTCGAGCAGGCTGTCGAGCATTTCGCCGGCGAGGAACTGCTTCATCGTCAGCGTCGGGTTCTGCTGGCGCTGCTGCTCGAAGGCGTTGGTCGTGGTCAGCTTGAGATCGGCGGCGTTGATCCGCGCCTTGCCGACGGTCGCCACCCGGTCGCTGCCGGTGACGCCGCCGAACATGTTGCCGGTGACGTCGGCGCTGGCGAAGGCGAGCGCGATCAGGGCGAGGAAGCCGAGGGTGAAGATCACGCCCAGGCGCGACTGGAAGAACGAACGGAAGAAGCCGAGCATGGGCGGGGTTTTTCTCTCGCTGATGTGAACGGGGCCTTTAGAGCGGCGGGGGCGCGGCTTCAAGCGCAACGCCCAACGGTGGATAACTGCATCCACAGGGACGCGTTGCGCTTTTGCAATAGCGGGCAGGGTTTGATAGCGGCCCAACCGAATCCGTTGAAATCATACCGAGGAATCACGGCACATGCCGAATCGCCCCTACATCGTCGGCAACTGGAAGATGAACGGGACCCGCGCCATGCTGGCCGAGGCCCGTGCGATCGAACGCGGTGCCGCCCGCTATCCCGGCGTCCAGGTCGCGCTGGCCCCGCCGTTCACCCTGATCGGGCTGCTGCGCGAGGAAGTCTCCGCCATGGGCGTCGGCGGGCAGGACTGCCACACCGAGGCCAAGGGCGCGCACACCGGTGACGTTTCAGCGACGATGCTGGCCGATGCCGGCGCGGACTTCGTGATCGTCGGCCACTCCGAACGGCGCAAGGACCACGGCGAGAGCAGTGCGGTCGTCAAGGCGAAGGCCGAGGCGGCGGTCGGCTCGGGCCTGGGCGTGATCGTCTGTGTGGGCGAGACGCTGGAAGAGCGCGACGCGGGCAAGGCGGAAGGCGTCGTCGCCCGGCAGGTCAAGGGCTCGATGCCCTCGGCCGAGGTGGCCGGCGATGCGCTGCCGGGCCGGATCGCGGTCGCTTATGAACCGGTCTGGGCGATCGGCACCGGCCGCGTCGCCGCGGTCGAGGACGTCGTCGCCATGCACCGTGCGGTGCGCGAGGTGCTGGTGTCGCTCTATGGCGAGGCGGGCGGGAAGGTGCGCATCCTCTATGGCGGCTCGGTCAACGCCGGCAACGCGGCGGACCTGCTGGCCGCCGAGGGCGTCGGCGGTGCGCTGGTCGGCGGCGCGAGCCTGACCGCGGACGCGTTCCTGCCGATCGTAGCCGCGGCGGGCAGCGAGGAGGGCTAAGCGCCAGATAGAGGCCCACCCCCGACCCCTCCCGCATGCGGGAGGGGAGAGAAGAGCTGCCTTTGTAGTCCCCCTCCCGCATGCGGGAGGGGTTAGGGGTGGGCAAGCAGCGCGGCCCTTCGATCCATTCCAGCAGCGCGGGCAGGGCAGCCACCAAGCTTGCACCCCGGCGCATCCCCGCCTACATGCGCCGGCAATCGTTTCAGGCAGAGATCCATGAACCTCTTCATCTTCCTCACCGTGGTCCAGGCGATCGTCGCCGCGGCCCTCGTCGGTGTGATTCTCATCCAGAAGTCCGAAGGCGGCGGCCTCGGCGTCGGCGGCAGCCCGTCGGGGCTGATGAGTGCGCGCGGCGCGGCCGACTTCCTGACCCGCACGACCACGATCCTCGCAACGCTGTTCGTAGTGCTGAGCATCGCGCTGGCGGCCCTGGCGGTCGAGACCAGCTCGGGCCGCGAGATCGACACCTCGCTCGAGCGCAGCAGCGGCGCAGGGCTTGTCGACCAGCAGCAACAGCAGCAGCCGGCCGCCGATCCGCTGGCGGCTCCGGCGGGCGGTCAGGCAGCCCCGGCGCAGCAGGCACCGGCTCAACAGGCGCCCGCGAACGACCCGCTGAAGGGCGCGGCGAACTAGTCGACCCACGGCGTCCCCGCGCAGGCGGGGACCTCGTGCCGCAAACGGTCCGTCGGATTGATGGAGGCCCCCGCCTGCGCGGGGGCGCGTTTGCATTTTGAGTGAAACCAGATTTGCTTGTGGACAGCGCGGCCCTTCGCCGTGTTGCCGCTTGCCCATGGCATACCGATAAGGATAGGGCGCAACTCCCATGGCGCGGTATATTTTCATCACCGGCGGCGTGGTTTCCTCGCTCGGCAAGGGTCTCATGGCGGCGAGCCTCGCGGCGCTGCTTCAGGCGCGCGGGTTCAAGGTCCGCATCCGCAAGTTCGACCCCTATCTGAACGTTGATCCGGGGACGATGAGCCCCTACCAGCACGGCGAGGTCTACGTCACCGACGACGGCGCGGAGACCGACCTCGACCTCGGCCATTACGAGCGCTTCACCGGCGTCTCCGCGCGCCAGGCGGACAACATCACCTCGGGCCGCATCTACCGCGACATCATCGCCAAGGAGCGCCGCGGCGACTACCTCGGCGCGACCGTGCAGGTGATCCCGCACGTGACCGACGCGATCAAGGACTTCGCCCAGACGGAGACCGACGACCTCGATTTCGTGCTGTGCGAGATCGGCGGCACTGTCGGCGACATCGAGGGCCTGCCGTTCATCGAGGCGCTGCGCCAGCTCCACAACGAGCTCGACCGCGACCAGACCTGCTTCGTCCACGTTACGCTGGTGCCCTATATCGCCGCCGCGGGCGAGCTGAAGACGAAGCCCACCCAGCACTCGGTCCGCGAGCTGACCGGGCTCGGCATACAGCCCGACATCCTGCTCTGCCGCTGTGAAAAGCCGCTGCCCGAGGGCGAGCGCGCGAAGATCGCGCAGTTCTGCAACGTGCGCAAATCGGCGGTCATCCCGGCGCTCGACGCCAGCAGCATCTATTCGGTCCCGCTCCAGTACCATGCCGAAGGGCTCGACCGCGAAGTCCTGCGCCACTTCGGCCTGACCGCGCCGGAGCCGAACCTGTCGCGCTGGGCCGACGTGGTGGATCGCTACCAGAACCCCGAAGGCGAAGTTACGATCGGCGTGGTCGGCAAGTATGTCGGCCTGCAGGACGCCTACAAGTCGCTCAACGAGGCGCTGGTCCACGGTGGCATGGCCAACCGGGTGCGGGTCAAGATCAACTGGATCGACGCCGAGCTGTTCGAGAAGGGCGACGACGAGATCATCGCCCACCTCGAACCGATGCACGGCATCCTCGTGCCTGGCGGCTTCGGCGAGCGCGGGACGGAGGGCAAGATCGCCTCGGTCCGTTTCGCCCGCGAGCGCGGGGTGCCGTTCTTCGGGATCTGCCTCGGCATGCAGATGGCCTGCATCGAGGGTGCGCGCAACACCGCCGGGATCGCGGGTGCCAGCTCCACCGAATTCGGCGCGACCGACGAGCCGGTGGTCGGCATCATCACCGAATGGATGACCGCCGAGGGCCTGGAAAAGCGCGAAGCCGGCGGCGATCTGGGCGGGACCATGCGGCTCGGTGCCTATGACGCGGTGCTGGCGGGCAACAGCCACGTTTCCGGCATCTATGGCGGCACGCAGATCAGCGAACGCCACCGCCACCGCTACGAGGTCAACGTCGCCTACAAGGACCGGCTGGAGCAGGGCGGGCTGGTGTTCTCCGGCATGTCGCCCGACGGCCTGCTCCCGGAAATCGTCGAGCGGCCCGACCATCCGTGGTTCATCGGCGTGCAGTTCCACCCCGAGCTCAAGAGCCGCCCGTTCGAACCGCATCCGCTGTTCGCCGGGTTCATCGCCGCGGCGGTCAAGCAGGCGCGGCTTTTCTGACGAAGCAGGGCAAATCTCGTGCTTCGTCACCCTGAACTTGTTTGTGCTCCGCACGCCTTCGGCTCCAGGGTCCACTTTCGTCAGCTCCTGAAAGGTTGTGACGCGCGCAAGCTGGGAGGTTGCTCATCCACGAAACCTCCGATGCGTAACCGGGCGGGATCCTGAAACGAGTTCTGGATGACGGGGGGTGTCGGGCCGGGAGTTCATCTCGAACCAAACATCCGCACAGCAACGCGATTCCTGTTGGCAGCGCTGAATAATTCGATATTCCTCCCCGCCGACAGGGGAAAAGTCGAAATGCATGCCGCGCAACTCGCCGAGACGCTTACCAGCCAGAGCCTGTTTGCCGATTGCGAACCCGACGAGCTGTCGGACATCATCCTGCGCGGCCACCTCCGCACCTTCAAGCGCGACCAGGAACTGATGGCGCAGGGGGACGAGGGCGACACCCTGTTCATCGTCCTGTCGGGCCTGGCCCGGGTCAGCATGGTCGCCGCCAACGGCCGCGAAATCATCCTCGACTATGCCGAACCCGGCGCGGTGCTCGGCGAGATCGCGTTCCTCGACGGAGGGGAGCGCACCGCCAGCGTCCATGCGATCGAGCCGGTCGAGGCGCTGTGCCTCAGCCGCGCAGCCTTCCGTGAGGTGGTCGCCCGGCACCAGGGTCTCGCCATGCGCCTGCTCAAGGCGATGGCCCGCCGCCTGCGCCAGAACAACACGGTGATCGAGGCGGACCGCGCCTATACCTCCGGCCCGCGCCTTGCCCGTTTCCTGCTCCGCCTGACGATGAACGAGGATGGCCTCGACGGCGGCAGCAAACTGAAGATTCCGCTCAGCCAGGGCGAGCTCGGCAACTTTGCGGGCATGAGCCGGGAGCAGATCAACCGCCAGCTTTCAGCTTGGGCCGATGGGGGCATCGTCGCGCTCAAGAGCGGAAGGGTGACGGTTCTGGACCGCGAGTCGCTGATGGACATCGCGGAGGCATGGTAGCGAATAGACGGGCAACAGGGGCTTGTGCCGAAGGGGTGACCGGCTTCTGCGACCCGGTCGGTCACTCCTCCGGACAAGACGCCGGCAACGGCGTGAGGGCGGGGCTGAAAGGCTCCGCCCTCTATTTTCGTCGCGGCAGGGTGTCTCATCTCTGGGCGCAAAGCGGATGCAACTCGGCATTCCGGACCGGATTTATTGTGCTATGCAGCAGGAATCGACCGCCAAGGGGGCCGCGATGTCCACGATCGTGCTGGAATTCAACGAGCTTTCGCCCGCGCTGATCGACCGCTTCATTGCCGAGGGCGAGCTGCCCAACATGGCGCGGATGCGGGACGGCGGGTTTTCGGCGGTCACCGATGCCGAGGAAGAGGCACCTAACCTAGAACCGTGGATCCAGTGGGTCACGGTTCACACCGGCATGTCCTTCAACGAGCACGGCTGCTTCAACCTCAACGAAGGCGCGGCGCTCGATGCCCCGCGGATCTGGGACCTGACCAGCGCGGCCGGGCAATCCAACTGGATCTGCGGCAGCATGAACGGCGGGGTGCAGCCGGGGTTCAAGGGGCACTATCTGCCCGATCCGTGGGCGACGGAGAGCCCGGCACTGCCGGCCGGCTATTTCGACGGCTTCGCCAACCTCGTGCGCGCCTATGTGCAGGAACACAGTGCCCGGCCCGACGTGTCGGCGGGGGACTTCGCCCGGTTCGGGGCGTTCATGGTCCGCCACGGGCTGTCCGCAGGCTCGGTCCTTGCCGCCCTCAAGCAGCTGGCGGAGGAACGCGCGGCCAACGTCAAATGGCGCCGGGCAATGATCCTCGACCGGCTGCAGTGGGACGTGTTCGCTTCGCTGTGGAAGCGCGAAAAGCCTGATTTTGCGACCTTCTTCCTCAACAGCACCGCGCACTTCCAGCACTTCCACTGGCGCGAGTTCGAGCCGAAGCTGTTCAAGGTGCGCTCGTCCGACGAAGACCAGAAGGCCTTCGCCGAAACCGTGCGCGAGGGCTATCGCAACATGGACCGGATCGTCGGGCAGGCGATGGCGCTGGCGGGCAAGAGCCACAATCTCGTTCTGCTCACCGCGCTGAGCCAGCAGCCGATGCTGACGCACGAGGACGACGGCGGACGCCAGATCTTCCGCCACCGCGAGATCGGCGGGCTGCTCGCCTTTGCCGGGGTCGAGCCGGGCTGGGAGTATGCGCCGATCATGTCGCAGCAGTTCCTGCTCCATTTCGCGAGCGAGGACGCGGCGGAGGCGGCGGCGGCGAAGATCGAGGGGCTGCGCCTGTCGGACGGCCGCCGGCCGATGTGGGCGCGGCGCACCGGGGTGACGCTCGACGCCGGTTGCATGATCGAACAGATCCCGGCGGAAGAGACGCAGGTGCTCTCCACCGCATCGAACGCAGCCCGCGGATTCTTCGAGCTGTTCTACCCGCTCGAGGCGCTGCGAAGCGGCAAGCACCATCCCGACGGCGTGTTCTGGGTCCACGGACCGGGCATCGCTCCGCAGCGGCTGACCGATCGCGTTTCGCTCCGCGCCGTTGCGCCGACGCTGGCCGCGCTTGCCGGGGTCGAGGGCGAGTTCGTGTTTGCGCCGCTGGTGGGGCGGGAAAAGGTCAGCCTCGCGGCCTGAAAACAGTACGGGCGGGGCCTCTGGAGAGCCCCGCCCGGCCTGAGCCTCCGCTGATGCGGAGACCTCGTGCAGCGTTGGCGGATCAGGCCGCCGCGCTATCGCCACTCTCGACGACCGAGAGCGCCTTCTGGTCGCCGATCAGCACCTTCTTCGGCTTCATCGCCTCGGGCACTTCGCGGACCAGGTCGATGGTCAGCAGGCCGTCGGCGAGGTCGGCGGCGTCGACGCGGACGAAGTCGGCCAGCTCGAAGCGGCGCTCGAACCCGCGGTTGGCGATGCCGACGTGGAGGAACTGCGATTCCTCGGTCTCCGGCTTCTGGCCCTTGACCACCAGCAGGTTCTGCTGCGCGGTAATGTCGAGGTCGGCCGGCTTGAATCCGGCGACGGCCAGGGTGATGCGATAGGCATCTTCACCGCGGCGCTCGATGTTGAAGGGTGGGTAGTTGTCGCCGCCGTTGGCGCGGGCCTGGCGCTCGAGCAGGTCGAACAGCCGGTCGAACCCGACAGTGGTGCGGCGATAGGGGGCAAAATCGAAACGGTTCATGGCAATATCCTCTTGTGAGCAATGTTGCATCCTCTCGCCACGGCCCGGCAATCCGGCGCCCCGGCGGGGGGAGGGTGGTCACGCCCGGAAACCCCCGGCGCATGACACGATGCATGATGTGTGATAGCTTCGCCGCAAATCAAGACCTTCTCGTTCACGCTCGATCCCAGGGACCCCGAATGACCGAAAAGTCCGCGCCGTTCGTCGAAATCTATACCAAGTGGGGCTGCCCCTACTGCACCCGCGCCAAGGGCCTGCTGGGCGCCAAGCACGTCGATTTTACCGAATACGATGTGACCATGGGCGGTCCGAAGAAAGCGGAAATGGTCGACCGGGCACCCGGCCGGACGACAGTGCCGCAGATCTTCATCGACGGACGGCACATCGGCGGGTCGGACGATCTCCACGCGCTGGAGGCCGCCGGCAAGCTGGACGCGCTGCTCGGACTGTGAGCGAAGTGACCCGCATCGCCGTGCTGCAGATGGCGAGCGGGATCGATCCTGCCGCCAATGCCGCCACCGTCGTCGCCGCGCTCGAACGGGCGGCGGGGGAGGGCGCGGCGATGCTGTTCACGCCCGAAATGACCGGACTGCTCGACCGGAACCGCCAGCGCGCCGCGGCGCACATCGTGGCGGAGGCGGCGAATCCGGTCCTCGGCGCGGTGCAGGAGGCTTGCGCGCGGCATGCGGTGTGGTGCGCGCTCGGTTCCCTCGCCGTCCTGCGCGAAGACGGGCGCTGGGCGAACCGGTCCCTGCTGGTTAATCCGGCGGGCGCGGTCGTCGCCCGCTACGACAAGATCCACATGTTCGACGTCGACCTCGCCACCGGGGAGTCGTGGCGCGAATCGAACGCCTACGCGCCGGGCGAGGCGGTGGTGACGGCGGACACGCCGGTCGGCCGGCTTGGCCTGACCGTGTGCTATGACATCCGCTTTCCCGCGCTGTACGAGGAACTGGGCCAGCGCCGGTGCGACGCCATCGCCATTCCTGCGGCGTTCACCGTGCCGACCGGCAAGGCGCACTGGCACCTGCTCCAGCGCGCCCGTGCGGTCGAGGAGAGCGCGTGGGTCATCGCCGCGGCGCAGGCCGGGCGACACGAGGACGGACGGGAGACCTTCGGCCATTCGCTGGTCGTCGATCCGTGGGGGGGGGTGGTGCTCGACCTTGGTCCGGAGCCAGGCTTCGGGATCGCCACGATCGATCCGGCGCGCACGGCGGAAGTGCGCGCCCAGCTGCCAAGCCTTGCCAACAAGCGGGAAATTCCTAGATCGGCGGCACGATGATCGTGTTCGACCTGGAATGCCGCGCCGCCGGCCACCGTTTCGAGGGCTGGTTTGGCTCCTCGGACGACTATGCGCGCCAGCAGGAGCGCGGACTGGTGTCGTGCCCGACCTGCGGTTCGGCCGATGTCGGCAAGGCGGTCATGGCGCCGGCGGTGGGGCGCAAGGGCAACCAGATGCCCGCCCCCGTCGCCGCGCCGGCGGAGAAGCGGCCGATGGCCGCAGGCCTCCCGGCCGAAGCGGTCGCGGTGCTCAAGACGATCGCCACCATGCAGGCGGAGGCGATCAAGAACTCGACCTGGGTCGGCGACAAGTTCGCCGATGATGCGCGGGCGATGCACTACGGCGAGAAGGACCAGGCCCTGATCCACGGCCAGGCGACGCCGGACGAGGCGATGGAACTGCTGGAGGAAGGCATCGCGGTCGCGCCGCTGCTGATTCCGGTCGTCCCGCCCGAGCAGGCGAACTGAGCGCACGGTTGCGGTTGCCGCTTGCCCCCCTGAAGGCTCACGGAGTGCGCCCGTAGCTCAGCAGGATAGAGCACCAGATTGACCTCCGATCAGCTGCGCTTCCCTAATCTGGGGGCCACAGGTTCGGAGTCGGAGCCACGCAGTGGCGGAGACGTCCGGTGCGAAGCGGAGGACAATCCTGTCGGCTTGCGGTTGCCGCTGGCGCCCCCTAAAGGCTCACCGAGTGCGCCCGTAGCTCAGCAGGATAGAGCACCAGATTCCTAATCTGGGGGCCACAGGTTCGAATCCTGTCGGGCGCACCAATTAGCTGGCGAGTTCGAGGCGATCCTTGTTGGCGCGAAGCACCGGGTGGCCGCGGGCTTCCTTCAGTGCCTGTTCCAGTTCGGCGACGACGCCGGCCGGACCGCGTTCGAGATCCACGGCGAAATCGATAGCCTTCTGTACCCAGCTCTTGGGGCGACCGCCTTCGTCCACCTCCACGCTGTGGAGGGCATAATGCTGCCCATGATCGACGATGCGGTAAGTCCAGGCCATTTCAAACTCCAGGGGCGAACCATGCCTTCCCTGAGCCTGATTACGCGCGGAGGGCGAAATGGTTTCCCGTCGGGTGGGTGTCCCGTTAGTCCGAAACGGACATCGAGAGGATTTCCGGCACCGTGATTCTGTACACCTGCACCGATTCGCGCGGACTGCGCGCCAGCTGGGCCGCCGCTGAACTGGACCTGCCGCTCGAACACCGGATGCTGCCGTTTCCGCCGCGGGCGTTGGCGCGCGAGTATCTCGACGACAACCCGCTCGGCACCGTGCCAATGCTGGTCGACGGCGAAGTCCGGATGACCGAGTCGAGCGCGATCGCGCATTACCTCGTGTCGAAAGTGCAGGGCAGCCCGCTCGCCGTTACCCACCGCGAAGCGGACTACGGCGCGTATCTCGATTTCCTGCACCACGCCGACGCGACGCTGACCTTCCCGCAGACGGTCTTCATGCGCTTCGCCCTGTTCGAAAAGGAACGGAGGCTGGAGGAGGCGGGCCTGGCCTATGCCGACTGGTTCGGGAAGCGGCTGGTCAAGGTCGAGCAACGGCTCGATGGCCGCGCATTTCTCTGCGAGGAGCGCATGACCATGGCCGACGTCGCGATCGGCTATGCGCTGTACCTGTCGACGCGGATCGGATTGTCGGACCGGTTGACCCCGAACGCCGCCGCCTATCTCGCGCGGCTGACCGAGCGCCGCCAGTTCAAGGCGGCCCGCGCCACCGAGTGCGCCGCGGCAGAGGCCCAAGGATTCGCCAGCTCGCCTGCGCTTCGCTGACCGGCATCGCCGCCAGCCGCCGCCGTCAGATCCCGCATCGCGAGTTTTCACAGGTATGCAAGAAATCACACAATGCTGAACACGCGGCCATTGCCTAGGTCCCGGCGGCTTCCTAGCGGACGTGGCAAATCGAGAGGGAGGCAGCCTTGCCCGCCGAAAGCGAAGACATCGTCGAAATCCGCCGCGCCGTGCAGGCGCTATGCGCCGAATTTCCCGGCGAGTACTGGCGCGAAAAGGATCGCGACCGGGCGTACCCGACCGAGTTCGTCGACGCCCTGACAAGCGCCGGGTTCCTCGCTGCGCTGATCCCCGAAAGCTACGGCGGGTCGGGCCTCGGCCTCAACGCGGCGGCGGTGATCATGGAGGAAATCCAGTCCTCCGGCGCGAACGGCGCGTCCTGCCACGCGCAGATGTACATCATGAACACGCTGCTCAAGTACGGCAGCGAGGAACAGAAGAGCGAATACCTTCCCAAGATCGCCAGTGGCGAACTGCGCCTCCAGGCGTTCGGCGTGTCCGAGCCGACGAGCGGTACTGACACCCTGTCGCTGCGGACGGTCGCGGTGCGGGACGGCGACGAATATGTCGTCAACGGCCAGAAGATCTGGACGAGCCGCGCCGAATATTCCGACCTGATGCTCCTGCTCGCCCGCACCACCCCGCGCGAACAGGTGAAAAGCAAGACCGAGGGGCTCTCGATCTTCCTCGTCGACATGCGCAAGGTCGTGGGGACCGGCATGACGATCAAGCCGATCCGCACGATGATGAACCACTCGACCACCGAGGTGTTCTTCGATGACATGCGCATCCCCGCTTCCGCCCTGATCGGCGAGGAGGGGAAGGGGTTCCGCTACATCCTGTCCGGCATGAACGCCGAGCGCATCCTCATCGCCGCCGAGTGCATCGGCGACGCCAAGTGGTTCATCGACAAGGCCAAGGCCTATGCCAGCGACCGCAACGTGTTCGCTCGCCCGATCGGACAGAACCAGGGCGTCCAGTTCCCGATCGCGCGCTGCTATGCCCAGATGCGCGCGGCCGAACTGATGGTCCACCATGCGGCGGCGGTCTATGACGAAGGCGGCAACCCCGGCGAGGAGGCCAACATGGCCAAGCTGCTCGCCTCCGAAGCAAGCTGGGCCGCCGCCGACATGTGCGTCCAGACTCATGGCGGCTTCGGGTTCGCCGAAGAGTATGACGTCGAGCGCAAGTTCCGCGAGGCCCGGCTCTACACCGTCGCGCCCATCAGCACGAACCTGATCCTGTCCTATCTTGCTGAACACGTGCTCGGTCTGCCACGTAGCTACTGAATGGCGTTTAGCAGTTAGGGCGAATCAGGAGAGGGTTATGGCGATCAAGACGAAGATTACGGAGATGCTGGGAATCGAGCATCCGATCGTCCAGGGCGGGATGATGTGGGTCGGCACGGCGGAAATGGCTTCGGCCGTTTCGAATGCGGGCGGCCTGGGTATCATCACTGCGCTGACCCAGCCGAGCCCGCAGGCGCTGCGGGATGAGATCGAGCGTTGCAAGGGCATGACCGACAAGCCCTTCGGCGTGAACATGACGATCCTGCCATCGCTCAACGCACCCGATTACAAGGCCTATGCCCAGGCGATGCTAGACGGGGGCGTGAAGATCCTCGAGACCGCGGGGAGTCCGGCGGTGCGCGAGATCTGGGAGATGGTGAAGCCGCACGGCGTGACCATCCTCCACAAGTGCACCGCGGTGCGCCATGCCCTTTCGGCCGAGCGCAACGGCGCGGACGTGATCTCGATCGACGGCTTCGAATGCGCGGGTCACCCGGGCGAGGACGACATCCCCGGCCTGATCCTGATCCCGGCCGCCGCCGACAAGGTGAAGATCCCGCTTCTCGCGAGCGGCGGCTTCGGTGACGGACGCGGGCTTGCCGCGGCGCTCGCGCTGGGTGCCGAGGGCATCAACATGGGCACCCGCTTCTGCGCCACGGTCGAGGCGCCGATGCACCAGAACATCAAGCAGGCCATGGTCGACAACGACGAGCGTTCGACCGCGCTGATCTTCCGCAGCTATCGTAACACTGCCCGCGTCGCGAAAAACGCGATTACCGAAGAGGTCATCGCCGCCGAGGCCGAGGGCAAGCCGTTCGAGGCCATCGCCCATCTCGTCAAGGGCGCGCGCGGCAAGGAAGGGCTCGACAACGGCAATCCCAACCACGGGATCTGGACCGCAGGCATGATCCAGGGCCTGATTCACGACATCCCGACCTGCCAGGTGCTGATCGACCGGATCGTCTCCGATGCCGAAGCGATCATCCGCAATCGCCTCGCCGGAATGCTCGCCTGAGCTAATTCGCCATCGTTTTGCAATATTGGCGCATTGCAGCTTGAATCGGCGGAGTAACTGTGATTCTGTACGGACCATGGTGAAACGCCGTTCCTTGCCGATGATGCAGCGCGAAAGCCTGGCGCAGACGGCCGCGCTCGCGGCGCTGCTGGTGATCGGCGGCCTCGCCATTGCCGGTCCCAGCGGAATCCTCGCGTGGAGCGAGAACGCCCGCCTGCTCGACGAGCGGAACCAGGAAGTCGCCCAGCTCACCGCCGACCGTGACAAGCTCAGGAACCGCGTCGACCTGCTCGACCCGGCCAATGCCGATCCCGACCTTGTCGGCGAACTGCTGCGCGAGAACCTCAACGTCGCGCATCCCGACGAACTGGTTGTGCCGCGCAAGTAACCGCATCGGCGGGTTCTTGACGCGTCAAGGCTCCACATTCGTTTGCACGATCCGGATCGGCTGATTCCGTAGCGTTGCACCTTTGCGAAGGGCGGCTATAGTCGCGCCCATTGCCGCACCAGGGCGGCAGGGGCACCAGTCAAGAGGATAGTCGTTTGGCCAGACCAGCCGGGGCTCGCACGAGCAAGCCATCGCCCGCGAAATCCGCTCCCAGGAAGAAGGCCGCGCCGGCCGCTGCTAAAGCGAGCGCGCCCGCCGCTTCGGCGGAGGACGAGGAAACCTTTGCCCTGCGCAGCCTCCAGCAGACCCACGCGAACAACAAGCGCTACGACGCGAGCGACGAGGAACTGCTCGACTTCTACGAGCAGATGCTCCTCATCCGGCGCTTCGAGGAAAAGGCCGGCCAGCTGTATGGCCTCGGCCTGATCGGCGGGTTCTGTCACCTCTATATCGGCCAGGAGGCGGTCGCGGTCGGTCTGCAGTCCGCCCTGACCGAGGGCAAGGACAGCGTCATCACCGGCTACCGCGACCATGGCCACATGCTCGCGTACGGCATCGATCCGAACGTGATCATGGCCGAGCTGACCGGGCGCGGCGCCGGCATCAGCCGCGGCAAGGGCGGTTCGATGCACATGTTCAGCACCGAGCACAAGTTCTACGGCGGCCACGGCATCGTCGGCGCGCAGGTCTCGCTGGGCGCGGGTCTGGCGTTCGGCCACAAGTATTCGAACGACGGCGGCGTATGCCTCGCGTACTTCGGGGACGGCGCCTCCAACCAGGGCCAGGTCTACGAGGCAATGAACATGGCCTCGCTGTGGAAGCTGCCGATCATCTTCGTGATCGAGAACAACGGCTATGCGATGGGCACCGCTGTCAAGCGCGGTTCGGCCGAGACCCATTTCTACCGCCGCGGCACCGCGTTCCGCATCCCCGGCATGGACGTCAACGGGATGGACGTTCTCGAAGTCCGCCAGGCTGCAAACGTCGCGCTCGATTATGTCCGCGCCGGCAACGGTCCGGTGCTGATGGAGGTCCGCACTTACCGCTACCGCGGCCACTCGATGTCGGACCCGGCCAAGTACCGCACCCGCGAGGAAGTGCAGGAAATGCGCGAGAAGCACGATCCGATCGACGGCGCCAAGGCCGAGCTGCTCAAGCGCGGCGTCAGCGAAGACCGGATCAAGGAAATCGACAAGAAGATCCGCACGATCGTCACCCAGTCCGCCGACTTCGCGGAAAGCTCGCCCGAGCCTGACATGGCAGAGCTTTATACCGACGTGCTGGTGGAGAAGTACTGATGGCGATCGAGATCAAGATGCCCGCGCTCTCCCCGACGATGGAGGAGGGGACCCTGGCCAAGTGGCTGGTCAAGGAAGGCGACGAAGTGAAGAGCGGCGACATCCTCGCCGAGATCGAGACCGACAAGGCGACAATGGAGTTCGAGGCGGTCGACGAAGGCACCGTCGGCAAGCTGCTGGTCGCCGAAGGCACCGAAGGGGTCAAGGTCGGCACAGTCATCGCGACCATGGCCGGTGAGGGCGGCGATGCCGCTCCTGCCGCTGCCGCGTCTGCCCCGGCAGTGGAACAAAAGGCCGCCGAGTCCGAGGCTCCCAAACCGGCGCCCGCCGCCGCGGCGGCTCAGCCCGCAGCTTCAGCCCGCCCGGCCGATCCCGACGTTCCGGCCGGGACCGCGATGGTCCCGACCACGGTCCGCGAAGCGCTGCGCGACGCGATGGCCGAGGAAATGCGCCGCGACGACCGCATTTTCGTGATGGGCGAGGAAGTGGCCGAGTACCAGGGCGCCTACAAGGTGACCCAGGGCCTGCTCGACGAATTCGGCGCGCGCCGGGTGATCGACACGCCGATCACCGAATACGGCTTTGCCGGCATCGGCACCGGTGCGGCGATGGGCGGCCTGCGCCCGGTCATCGAATTCATGACGTTCAACTTCGCCATGCAGGCGATCGACCACATCATCAACTCGGCGGCCAAGACCAACTACATGTCGGGCGGGCAGATGCGCTGCCCGATCGTGTTCCGCGGCCCCAACGGCGCAGCGAGCCG
Organism: Novosphingobium sp. FW305-C-111; assembly: GCF_058783565.1. NCBI lineage: Bacteria > Pseudomonadati > Pseudomonadota > Alphaproteobacteria > Sphingomonadales > Sphingomonadaceae > Novosphingobium > Novosphingobium sp. FW305-C-111. The sequence continues at coordinate 187,807 of NZ_JBYSYP010000005.1, read as the reverse complement.
GGTCGGCGCGCAGCACAGCCAGAACTATGGCCCGTGGTACGCCAGCGTCCCCGGCCTGATCGTGATCGCGCCATACGACAGCGCCGACGCCAAGGGCCTGCTCAAGGCGGCAATCCGCAGCGAGGATCCGGTCGTGTTCCTCGAGAACGAGCTGGTCTATGGCCGCACCTTCGACGTGCCCGACCTCGGTCCCGACCACGTCCTGCCGATCGGCAAGGCGCGGATCGTGCGCGAGGGCAGCGACGTGACCATCGTCACCTACTCGATCGGCGTCGGCCTCGCGCTCGACGCGGCGGAGACGCTGGCGGGCGAGGGGATCAGCGCCGAGGTCATCGACCTGCGCACCCTGCGCCCGCTTGACAAGGAGACAGTGCTCAAGAGCCTCGCCAAGACCAACCGCCTGATCGTGGCGGAAGAAGGCTGGCCGACCTGCTCGATCGCCTCGGAAATCAGCGCGATCTGCATGGAGGAAGGCTTCGACCACCTTGACGCCCCGGTCCTGCGCGTGTGCGACGAAGACGTGCCGCTGCCTTATGCGGCAAACCTCGAAAAGGCCGCAATCATCGACGCCCCGCGCATCGTCGCGGCGGCGAAGAAGGTCTGTTATCGGTAAGCGAGTCCCCGCGAGGGCGGGACCTCCGTTCATCGAGCGGTCCGCCATCGGCACGAGGTCCCCGCCTGCGCGGGGATGCGAGTGTGTCAGCTGTACCCGTCAAACGTCGAACACCCGGCCACCGCATCCGGCTTGCCCGTGTCGCGCTGGTAGATTTCGGTCAGGTCGCGGTCGTCGCGGACGTTGAAGGCGGCGGTGGCGGTGATGACGCGGTTGCTCGCGAAGGCGCTGGCGATCAGCGGCTGGTAATCATAGCTGACCTCGACGAAGATCACCGCGTCGTCCTGCATCGCGGTGATTTCCTCGCCCGCCGGACCCATCCCGACCAGTGAACCGTCGAGCCCCTTGCCCTCGGCGCCATAGGTCGAGGAGAACGACTTCTTTCCCTTGCAGCGCTGCCAGTGGATGTATTGCTGGTCGTCGGTGCCGGGGACGACCTCGAGGCTGGAGATGACCACCCGGCCATGCTCGAACAGGTCGATGCTGTCGCCGCCCATCACATTGGCGCCCAGCAGCAGGTCGTTGACGTCGCTTTCGTAGATCTTGTGGTCGGTCAGCGTCGAGGTGTCGCCGATCCGCGAGGCGTTGTCGGCGATCTGCATGGCGAGCTGGCTCACCCGCATGTTGGTGATTGCCAGATTGGCCGTCTCGATCCCCCAGGTCCCCGCGATCATCAGCAGGGGCAAGGCCAGCGCGAACTCGGTCGCGGCGACGCCAGAGGTGTGGCGGCAGAGGCGGCGAAGCAGGCCGGTCATGTGCAGTACCCCACCTTGGCGACGCTGTGCTGCTCGTCGTATGGCTGGTTGCGCAGGACGGTCTTGGCGACCGTGGTCAGCTCTTCCGACATGCCCGGGACCATCCGCGCCAGCGGAAACGGGCGGTCATAGCGGACGGTGACGGTGTAGAGCACCGCATCCCGCGCGCCGCCCATTCCGGCAAGGCCGCGGTCGGTATCCCAGCTGTCGTTGCCGTTGGCGTCCTCGAACGGTTCGCCGTTGTCGCAGGCGCCGTTCTTGTTGCTGTCGGTGTAGTCTTCGGGCTGGCCGACGTCGCCGAAGTTGGAATAGGCCTTGCGCTCGAAGGTGATCGTCGCGTCGGGGACGATCTTGTGGACCGCGGTGGTTACCAGCGCGTCGATGCTGGAGACGGAGCTGCTCGCACCCTCGATCGTCGAATTGCGCGCGGCCTGCTGGATCGAGCCCTGGAGCATGGTCTGGGCATAGATCTCGTAGCCGAGCTCGAAGATGCCCATCACCGTGAGCAGCAACGCCGGCGAGATCAGCGCGAACTCGACGATGGTCACGCCGCGTTCGTCGCGGAGGATCGAGGCGAGCAGGCGGGTCAATGGGTCAGCCTCAACTCGCCGATCGAGCGGGCGATCTTGGCGAATGCCGCGTCGAGTTCATCCGAGTTGGCGGCCGCGAAATAATGGCCTTCGCCAGCGCACTCGGTCATGACCGAGTTGAGGCCGGTGCCGAACGCGATGAACCACACGGTGATATTCTTCTTCTTCACCTCTTCGCAGGCGATGGTGAACCGCTTCTCGACCGTCTGGTTCAGCGTAAGCTTCGAGGACGGATCCCACCGTCGCTTGTCGAGCGGCTCCACGCCGTATGCACCGTAGGAAAGGTCCAGCGCCGAAGTCTGGCCGTCGGTCAGGAAGATGAGGTGACGGCTGATCTTGTGGCCGAGCACGTCGCCGGTGTCCTCGGCAAACGGGCCGGTCGGGGAGAGCAACCGCCCGGCCCAGATCATCCCGATGTCGTGATAGGTGCTACCGCCTGCCTTCAATCCGTTGACATAAGTCGCGACCTCGTCGGTGGTCATGGCAGCCAGCTTGCTTGCCTTGGCGGGGCAGGCGGCGAATCCGCCGATCCACGGCGCGATGTACTCGGTGTTGGTGGTGACTGTGTTGCTGTTGAATGCGCCTGTCCCGTCCCACTTGATCGCCCGGTCGTAGATCATGCTGGAAAGCTGGGGGCGCCACTGCGTGCTCGGGTTGGTGCTATCCGGAACCAGGTCGATATCGAGATCGAGCGCCCGGGCCAGGTCCACCGCGGTGTAATCGTCGATCGCATAGGTTGCGCGCTCTTCGATGCAGCCGTTCGATTTGGTTCGCCATCCCGATGTCGAGACCTTGACCGGGCGGTACTCCCATTTGCTGAGCAGTGTCAGCGCAGGCTCGGTGATGAGGGCGTAGGTATCGACATAGGCCACATAGCTTGTCTTGGTCACTGTGCAGGTCGTACCGGACAAGGCGACGGCAAAGGTGTTGCCGTTGGTGGCGCGGTTGTAGGTCTTGGTGGTCCTCGTTCCAGGAAGCGGCGAGGTGATGGTTTCGGTCACCGTCGACTTGAGCGTCGTCGTCTGCGTCGCCGTATCGCTGGGCTTCGTGGGGCAAGAGTAGGTCCTGGTCAGGCTGTTGTAGCTTGCCGCATAAGTGCTCTGCGATGTGGTGACGTATCCCGAGACGGTGCTTGTCCCGGTGTAATAGCTGTAAGAGCCCAGCGCCGAGAGCGTGCCCTTCACGACCCTTGACTGGTAGGTCCACTCCGGCACGACCCACTCGTCCTTGAGCAGGTGCCCGACGTTCACGTTGGTCGAGTAGGGCACGAAGCCATAGCGGATGCGGCTGCCCGCGACCTTGCCGGCCTCGAGCTGGGCGTGAAACTGCTTTACCACCAACTTCAGCGCGTCGATCTTGGCAACGCTGTCACCCGGCGTGTTTTCGTTCATCGATCCTGTCACGTCGAGCGCCATGACCACGTCGGTGTTGGTCACGTTGAGCCGTGCCGAACAGTCGACCTCGATCAGGGTCTGATCGATCCCGAACAGGCCCATCAGCGTCGTCGGCACGGTGGCCGTAGCCTTGGCGTCGATCGACAGGTCGCTGTTCAGCGTCACCGCGAAGTGCCGGTCGCGGCTGCCATAGGCACCGTCGCCAAAGTTGACGTCGAAGAAGCGGGTTGCACTTGCTTTCATCCGGTCGGCTGTCGTGGAGTCGACCGACTGCACCGAACCCAAGGCTTTGCGGGCCGCGAGGACGCCCGCGTCGCAGGCCTGCTGGAGGCGAGACGACGTCAGGTAGTTCCGGCTCATGTCGACGCCCCCGCCGATGATGCCGAGCAACGGGACCATCGCTGCGGCGACGAGGACAAGCGTGTTGCCCCCGCGGTCGCGGACAAGCCGGCACAGGAACTCACGGATGCAAACCATTGCAACCGGTTAGACCGCGCGCGGTCAACCTTCGATCGGCGAGGATATACGGACAAATGCTTAGGCCGCGGGCTCACAGCGACAACCTCAGCTGGCCGATCGACTTGGCGATCTTGGAGAAGACCTCGTCCAGTTCCTCGGCATTGGAGGCGGAAAAGTAGTGCCCCGGTCCCGCGCATTCGGTCATGATCGGGTTGAGATCGGTGCCGAACGCGATGAACCACACCGTCACGTTCTTCTTCTTCACCTCCTCGCAGGCGAAGGAGAAGCGCTTCTCCACTGTCTGGGTGAGGGTCAGGCTCGAGCTGCTCGGGTTCCAGCGCCGCTTGTCGAGCGGCTCGACGCCATAGGCGCCATAGGACAGGTCGAGCGACGAGGTCTGGCCATCGGTGAGGAAGATCAGGTTGCGGCTGGTCGGCAGGCCCCCGACGTCGGCGTTTTCGCCGGAGAACAAGCCGGTCGGCGAGATCAGCCGTCCCGCCCAGATCATCCCGATGTCGTGATAGGTGCTGCCCGCTGCGGAAAGCCCGCCGATATAGGCGTCGATCTCGTCGACCGTCATCGCCTTGAGCTTCTGCGCCTTGGCCGGACAAGCGGCGAAGCCACCGATCCAGGGTGCGACGTATTCGGTCGAGGTCGTCACATGACCGAGGGTCCAGCTGCCGCTGCCGCTCCACGGGATCGCGCGGTCATAGATGATCGACGGGTATTGCGGGCGCCACTGCGTGTCCTCGTCGCCGGCAACCGGCACGAAATCGAGATCGAGGTCGAGCGCCCTGGTCAGGTCGACGTCGTCATAGTCGGCAATATCGTACGTCGCGCGTTCCTCGATGCAGCCGTTGCTTTCGTCGCGCCAGTTCGAAACGTCCCGGGTGATCGGCTTGTATTGCCACTTGTTGCCCGAGGCGAGCGCCGGCTCGGTGATGTAGGCATAGCGATCGACATAGCTGGTGTAGGTCGTCTTGGTGACCGTGCAGGTCGTGCCGCTGAGCGTCACCGCATAGCGGTCGCCGTTGGTCGTGCGGTCATAGGTCTTTATCGTGCGGGTGCCGGGCAGGGGGTCTGTCACGGTCTGGCTGCTGGTCCCGGTCAGCGTTGCCGATTGGGTGACGGTATTGGCGGGCTTGGTCGGACAGCTGTAGGTCCCGCCCCCGCCGGCCGTCGCGGCATAGGTCGAACTGGTCGTCGTGACGTAGGTGCCCGAAACCGGCGAGGCCCCGGTGTAATAGCCATAGACGCCCGATGCGGTCAGCGAGCCCTGGACCTCGCGCGACTGGTAAGTCCATTCCGAGACGACCCAGTCGTCGTCGAGCAGGTGGCCGACATTGACGTTGGTCGAATAGGGCACGAACCCATACCGGGTGCGCGAACCGACTACCTTGTTCGCCTCGAGCTGGGTGTAGAACGACTTCACCACCTGCTTGAGCGTGACGATCTTCGACTGGCTGTCGCCCGACGGGGTCTCGTTCATCGAACCCGTCACGTCGAGCGCCATCATCACGTCGGTGTTGGCGACCGAAAGCTTGGCGGTGCAATGCGCTTCGAGCGGCGTGTTGTCATAGCCGAACATCTGCATGATCGTCGTCGGCATGTCCGCCGTCGCGGTGCCGTCGATGGTCAGGTCGTTGTTGAGGACCATCGCGAAGTGGCGGTTCTCGCTGCCATAGGCACCTTCAGAGAAGTTCACGTTGAAGAACCGGGAGCCGGCGCTCGAGACCTTGGCCTCGGTCGCCGTATCCACCGTCGTCGCGCTGCCCAGCGCCTTGCGGGCGGCGAGGACGCCGGCGTCGCAGGCCTGCTGGAGGCGGCTTTCGGCCAGGTAGTTGCGGCCCATGTCGACCCCGCCGCCGATCATCGCCATGATCGGGACGATCGCCGCGGCGACCATCATCAGGGTGTTGCCGCCGGGGTCGCGGAGCAGGCGCGCCAGAAAGCCCGGCGCTGCGGGGCGCGTGGCATGGTGATGGGCGCGGCGAAAGAACAAGGCAGGACGTCTCCGTGTAGAGGCGTCCTACGGGAAACTGCGTAGCAGGATGGTTTGCGAACAGGGTTAACGCGCCGGATACCAGTCCGGAGCGGACCGACTCCGCGCGCTCTCAGGTGGCGCTGACGAAGACCGGCTGGCTGTAGCTGATCGGAATCTCGCCGACGCCGATGACCGAAAGGAACGTCGGCACCGAATAGGACAGCGTCAGGGTCATTTCCTTGGTCCCGGTGACCCGCGAGGTCGTCTGGGTGACGACGTTGATCGCCAGACGGTCGGAATCGAGGCCATATGGCGCCTTGATCGCCAGGGCGCGGCCAAAGGTCTTGATGGTGTCGGCGGTGACCTTGTTGTCCGACTGGTAGTTGACCACCGTGTACCGCGCGACATCGGTCGCGACCGAACGCAGCGCGTTGTAGTTCTGCATGCCGACGCCGACCTGGAGCACGGCGAACATCATCCCGATCAGGGCGGGGCCGATCAGCGCGAACTCGATGGCGACCGAACCGTCGGTCTGGCTAAACAGGCGGTGAGCGAGGTTGCGGATCATGATTTCGTCTTCTGGCGGTACATGACGTAGCGGACGAGATCGAGCGCGATCGGCTTGCCGATGCCGTAGTCGTTCCACACCGGGGTGTAGGTGTCCTTCAGCTCGATCTTGACGTAGCTCGAATAGGGCTGCCCCGTCGTGCAGGTGCTGTTCGAGGTGAGATAGGTGCTGCCGCCGGTCGAGCACTTGTAGGCTGCGCTGATGATCACCTTGTCCGAGGTCAGCCCGGTGGTCGCGGTAATGATCTGCTGGAGCTGCGTGCGCTTGGTCGAATCGTCGGGATCCGAAACCAGCGCGATCGACTGGGCGACCGACATCGCGCTCTGCAGTTCGTTCTGGCGCGCGACCAGCTCGCTGACCTGGAACGCGCCCAGGCTCATCAGGATGAGCACCGGGGCGACGATCGCCGTTTCGATCAGCATTCCGCCGGTCGTATCGGCGGCCAGGCCGCGGAAAAGGCGCGCAAGGGCGGTCATACCACGAGCTTCACCTTGCTGATCTCGGTGGCGACTACGGTGTCCTCGCTCATGTTCGCGGGACAGAACGTCTTCATGTTGGCGCTGCCGCTGATCTTGATCGTGTTGGCCGCAATCATCAGGCACTGGCTGGTGACGGTGGCGGTTCCGGTGAAATCGAGCCCGCTCTTGGGCAGGTAGATCGTGCCGTTGAGGATCGTCGACGCATTGCCGTTGATGTTGTTCTTGAGCGTACCGGCCGATGCACGGTCCTCGAACACCAACATGCCGGCGAGTTTGTTGGCCTCGGTGGTGGATATGCCCTTGGAGATCAGGTCGGACGCTTCCATCGCGGTCAGGTTGATATTCGACCCGCCATTGATTTTCACGTAGGCGCCGTTCTTGAGGATGAACATGACGCCGTTGCCGACCGTGGTGTACTGCCCGTCGATCTCCAGCCCGCCGCCATCGATGATGTAAACGCCCTTGGCGAAGTTGGTCGTGCAGCTCACCTTGATCCCGCCGGTATAGGTGCCGGGTGTGGGCGAGGCGAGGTCGGGCGAGGTGTTGGCCTGGATATCGGAGTAGGTCAGGGCGACGACCTTCTCTTCCTTCTGCCAGACCGTATTGCTGCCGGAACCGTTGTTGGTCTGGGTCCAGGTCACAGTCGTCTGATAGGTCGTGCCGGCAACCACCGTGTTTTCCACGATCACGTAGGTTTCCGCAGTGTTCAGCTCGTAATTCTTCGCCGCGTTCTTCTGGTTGGTCACCTGGGTCAGGGTCGAAGTCGGGCTGCTGCCCTTCCAGTACGTATAGGTGACGGTCGTCTTGGTGCTCTTGTTGGCGCGGGTCGTGGTCTGCCCCTTCACGCAGTAATAGCTGCGCGCGACCTGGCTTTCGGTGGGGTTCGGCGGGCTGAGGCTGGCGAAGGGGTCATAGAGCCCCTCCATGTACTCGTGCACCTCGTCGTCGGTGTAGACGTTGAACCAGTCGTCGATGCCGCCGCGGGCGAGCACGTAACCGGCGTCGATCTCGGGCGTGCCGTTGACGATGATCGATTGCGCCGAGGTCGAGAGCGAAGCGATCCCGCACTTCGCGGTCAGCACAGAAGTACCGCCGATGGTGACCGCGCCGCTCTCGTCCTCGTCGAGCGCGACGATGCAGCTGGTGAAGCTCGCGCCCTGCGTGAATGCCGCCTGCGAATAGACGGTGATCGTCACGCCCTGCCCGGTGATGAAGCCGGAGAAGGGCAGTTCCTTGCTGACGGTCGCTTCGGTCCGCACCGAGTTGTTGGTGCCGCCGGCATAGTTCGCAAGTTGCACGACCAGCGGCCCGACCTGGATGTCGTCGGTGGTCTGCAGCGAGGAGGTGAACTCCTGCTGGGCGCGGGTCGAGTAATTGTCCTTGGTCGCGGTCTGGGTGCGGGCCCATGCGCCGGCGAGAGCCGCCTGGTCGGTCGCGAACTGGAGTTCGCGCTTCCACATGTACCACATGGCCGTATCGACAGCGAGGCCCGAACCGCCGACGAGCACGGGCATGCCGAGCGCCATCAGGAGCGTCGCGTTTCCGCTCGTGTTCTTGCGGAGGCTCGAGAGGAGCCTTTGCAGCCCTTTCAGCATTATGCGAGACCCCGTTTGCGGCATTGACGAATGCAGTCCACCTCGCATTAGCGACGCGTGGTAAGCACTCCCTCGACGAGTGTGGTTAACGAGCCGTTACGCTCCCGATTTTCCGAGGATTTGCCGATGGTCGCCCAAATGGCGGAAAGTCTTGGTGAATTGCTGTCTCCGGTGGAGCGGCTGGCGCTGGTTTACGCGCCGGCAAGGATTCGCCCGCTGTGGCGTGGCTACTTTGCGCTCGAATCGCGGCTGGCGCGGGCCGCGCGGGTGGGGGCGGAGCCGGTGCTGGCGCAGATCAAGCTCGCCTGGTGGCGCGAGCAGCTCGGCGGGGAGGGGCGGGACAGCGCGCGTGAACCGTTGCTCGCGGCCTTGGGCGACTGGGACGGGGAACGCGGCGTGCTGGTCGAGCTGGTCGACGGCTGGGAGGCCGATGCCGTCGGCGAGGACGAAGGCGTGCGCCTGCGCGCCGCGCGGGTCGAGGCGATGCTGGCGCTGGCCCGGCTGGCGGGTGGCCGCGATGAGCCGGAGGCGGTCCGCCGGGCGACGCTCGACTGGCTCGACGGTGAAGCGGGAGGAGCGGCGCCGCGGCTGACGCGCGCGATGCGCCCGCTGGCCGTGCTGCGCGGCCTGTCGCTCAAGGGAGAGGACGCGGCCCCGCTGCCGCGCCTGCTCTCGGCGATCAGGATCGGTCTGGTCGGGCGCTGACCTCACGGAAATGGAGGCAGTTCGGCTTAGGCCGCAGCGCCGCGTCCGCTAAGGGAAAACCCCTATCGGCGGGAGAGTTGCGGGCATGAACCGGATGGTTGTCGGGGCACTGGCCGCGCTGCTGCTCGCCGCGGCGGGGGTGTTCTGGTGGCAGGGCCGCGCGGCGGTGGAGCGCGGCGCGCCGCCGCCGGAGATGGCGCCCAGCGAAGAGGTCGATCCCGATGACCTGCCCAGCGGCGATATCGACGGCCTGATCGGCCCCGCGCCGCCCGAAGCCAGCGAGGCCACCCGCGAGCAACGCCGCTTCGCCCGCTTCGACCGCGATGGCGACCGCCTGATCAGTCGCAACGAATTACTGTCCTCGCGCACCCGCGATTTCCGCAAGCTCGACACCGACCACAACAACCTGCTGACTTTCGAGGAATGGGCCGTCGCCACCGGCAACCGATTCCGTGCGGCGGACAGGGACGGCAACCTGTTCCTCACCCCGGCCGAGTTCGCGACGACCAAGCCGAAGCAGGAGAAGAAGCAGAAGTGCCGGTGTTAGTCTAAATCCCGGCCGCGTCCCCGCCTGCGCGGGGAAGCAATCAGCTAAATCAGCTGAATGCAGCCGCCCACGGTGCAAAATCCGCCTTTGCCCGCTCGGTATAGGCTTCCTTGCGCTGCTTCTTCTTCACGCTCTCGTCCACCGGCGGGAACAGCCCGAAGTTGACGTTCATCGGCTGGTAGCTGTCCGCCTCGGCATCGCCGGTGATGTGGCTCAGCAGCGCGCCCAGCGCCGTCGTGCGCGGGGGCGGGGCATAGTAGCGCCCGGCCATCTCGCAGGCGGTCATCAGCCCGGCGAGCAGTCCCACCGCGGCGCTTTCGACATAGCCTTCGCAGCCGGTGATCTGCCCCGCGAAGCGCACATGCGGCGCGCTTTTCAGCCGGAGCTGCCGGTCGAGCAGGCGCGGGGAATTGAGGAAGGTGTTGCGGTGCAGGCCGCCGAGCCGCGCGAACTCGGCTTTCTCCAGCCCCGGGATCGTCCGGAACAGGCGCACCTGTTCGGCGTGCTTGAGCTTGGTCTGGAAGCCGACCATGTTCCACAGCGTGCCGAGCTTGTTGTCCTGGCGAAGCTGGACCACGGCATAGGGCCAGCGCCCGTTGGGATGCTCCGGCGTCGCCCAGTGCGGGTTGTCGAGCCCGACCGGCTTCATCGGTCCGAAGCGCAGCGTCTCCACCCCGCGCTCGGCCATGACCTCGATCGGCATGCAGCCGTCGAAATAGGGGGTGTTCGCCTCCCACTCGCGGAATTCGGTCTTGTCCCCGTCGAGGAGGCCCTGGCGGAAGGCGAGGTACTGCTCCTTGTTCATCGGGCAGTTGATGTAGTCGCGCCCGTCGCCGCCCAAGGCGAGGCTGGCCTCCGCGCCCTTGTCCCACCGGCTCGCCATCCACGCGACCGACATGTCGATGCTGTCGCGGTAGACGATCGGGGCGATCGCATCGAAGAAGGCGAGGCTGTCGGCGCCGGTCGCCGCGCCGATGCTCTTCGCCAGCGCCTCGGCCGTCAGCGGGCCGGTGGCGACGATGGTCAGTCCGGCGGAAGGCAGCACGTCGATCCGCTCACGGACGATCTCGAGGTTGGGGAGGGCAGAAAGCTGCGCCTCGACCTCTGCCGAGAACACATCGCGGTCCACGGCCAGCGCCGATCCCGCCGGCACCCGCGCCTTCTCCGCCGCCGCCATCAGCAGCGAGCCCATCCCGCGCATCTCGTGGTGGAGGAGGCCGACCGCGTTCTTCTCGTGGTCGTCGGAGCGGAACGAATTCGAGCAGACCAGCTCGGCGAGCCCGGTGCCCTGATGCGCCGGCGTGGTATCACCGCCGCCGCGCATCTCCGACAGGCGCACCTTCAGCCCGCGCCGGGCGAGTTGCCACGCCGCCTCGCTCCCGGCCATGCCGCCGCCGATGATGTGGACATCGTATGTCATGCAGCGCGCCATAGGGATTGCATGGGCCCGCGCACAACCCCAAGGTGCTGCGAAAGACAGGGGGACGCATGCCGGAACGCGCACTGGTGGAGAAGCGGCCGTGGCTGCTGGCGAGCCTCGTCGTCGGGATCGGCTACATGGCGATCCATGGCGGGCGGATGCCGGAGCTGTACCAGATCGCCTGGAAGGGCGCGGCGGTGGGCCTGCTCGCGGTCTACGCCGCGCTGCGCCATGGCTCGCGCGATGCAAAGCTGCTGGCGGTCGTTCTCGGGCTTGGCGCGCTGGGGGACGTGCTGCTGGAGGTGGAGCTGATCTGGGGCGCGCTGGCGTTCCTGACCGGGCATGTGGTCGCGATCGTCCTCTACTGGCAGCATCGGCGCAAGGACGCGGCCGCCAGCCAGCGGCTGCTCGGCATAGCACTCGCGGTGTTGGTCCCGCTGATCGCGTGGACCCTGCCCGACGACCGCTCGGCCGCGCCGGGCATCGCGCTCTATGCGCTGGGTCTTGGGTCGATGGCAGGGATGGCGTGGATCAGCAGCTTTCCGCGCTTCCGCGTGGGCACGGGGGCCCTGCTGTTCATGCTTTCGGACCTGCTCATCTTTGCCCGGATGGGGCCGCTGGCGGGCAACGAGGTGGCGCACTGGCTTGTCTGGCCCACGTACTACTTTGGCCAGTTCCTGATCTGCGTCGGCGTGCTGGGGACGCTCCGCGAGCGGGACCTCTAACGAGCTACCCCGCCACCGGCAGCGCCACGCGGCCATCAGCGCAGCGCCCGAGCGGGCTATAGGCGAACACTGCCGAGAGCGGCAGCGGCGCGTAGAGGTGGGGGAACAGCTGCCCGCCGCGCGAGGGTTCCCACTTCACCGCATCGCCCAACGCGGCGAGGTCGACCGCCGCGACGTGAAGGTCATCCTGCCCTGCAAAGTGCTTGTCGACCGTCTCGGTCAGCTGCGCCTCGGTCGACAGGTGAATGTAACCATCTGCGAGATCCACCGGTGCCCCGGCGAAGGTCCCGTCGCGTTCCAGCGCGGCCATCTGAGGACCGGTCAGGACCTTGTACGCCGTCGTCGGGTTCTCGCTCACGCCTCGCTCGCTTCTTCCTCGCCTTCGCTTTCGGCCAAACGCACCGCACTGACCACGTGTTCCTCATCGGCGACGTTGAAGAGGCGCACGCCGGCGGACCCGCGGCCGATCACCCGCAGCGATTCGAGCGGCAGGCGGATCAGCTTGGCCTGGTCGGTGACGAGCATGAGCTGGTCGGCCTGCGACGCCGGGAAGCTCGCCACCACCGGGCCGTTGCGGCCGATGTTGTCGATGTTGGTGATGCCCTGGCCGCCGCGCCCGGTACGGCGATACTCGTAGGCCGAGGACAGCTTGCCATAGCCGTTGGCGCAGACGGTGAGGATGAACTGCTCGCGCGCCTGGAGTTCGGCATAGCGGTCGGCGCTCATCGCCGGTTCGCCGTCCTTCTCGCCCTTCCACGGCGCAAAGCGGACGTATTCCTCGCGCTCCTCGCTGGTCGTGCCAACCCGGTGGAGGATCGACAGCGAGATCACCTCGTCGTCGCCCTTGAGCATCATCCCGCGCACGCCGGTCGACGTGCGGCTCTGGAATTCACGGACGTCGTCGCCGGCAAAGCGGATCGCCTTGCCGCACTTCGAGGCAAGCAGGACGTCGTCGGTCGGCTCGAGCAGCGCGACGCCGATCAGGCGGTCTTCCGAGCCTTCCTCGAAGCGCATCGCGAACTTGCCGTTCGACGGCACGTTGGTGAACAGGTCCATCGAGTTGCGGCGAATGTTGCCCTTGGCGGTCGCGAACACGACATGGAGCTTGCCCCACTCGGCCTCGTCCTCCGGCAGGGGGAGCACCGCGGCGATGGTCTCGTCCTTGTCGAGCGCGGGCAGCATGTTGACCACCGGGCGCCCGCGGGTCGCCGCGCCGCCTTCGGGCAGGCGCCAGACCTTGAGGCGGTAGACCTTGCCGGCGGTCGAGAAGAACAGCACCGGGGTGTGGGTGCTGGCGACGAACATGGTCGCGACCGCATCCTCGTCCTTGGTCGCCATCCCGGCGCGGCCCTTGCCGCCGCGCCCCTGGGCGCGGAAGGTGGAGAGCGTGGTGCGCTTGATGTAGCCGTCGAGCGTCACGGTCACGACCATGTCCTCGCGCTCGATCAGGTCCTCGTCCTCGATCCCGTCGGCAGCGGGCGCGATGGGCGACATGCGCGGGGTGGCATAGGCGGCGCGGACTTCGGCCAGTTCGCCCTTGAGCACTTCGTAAAGCTTCTGCCGGTCGGCGAGGATCGCGAGGTATTCCTCGATCGCCGCCGCCAGTTCCTTGAGCTCGTCGCCGATCTCGTCGCGGCCCAGCGCGGTCAGGCGGTGGAGGCGCAGGTCGAGGATCGCGCGGACCTGGACTTCGGAGAGGCGATACGTGCCGCCTTCCTGCTCCGCGTTCGGTTCGATCGCCTCGACCAGGCGGATGTATGGCGCGATGTCGCCGATCGGCCATTCGCGGGCGAGCAGCTTTTCGCGCGCGATGGCGGGGTTGGCCGAGCCGCGGATGATCACCACGACCTCGTCGAGGTTGGTCACTGCCACAACGAGCCCGAGCAGGATGTGGGCGCGGTCACGCGCCTTGTTCAGCTCGAACTTGGTCCGCCGGGTAATCACCTCCTCGCGGAAGCGGACAAAGCTTTCGATGATGTCCTTGAGGGCGAGGGTCTCCGGCCGCCCGCCGCGGATGGCCAGCATGTTGGCGGGGAAGTTCGACTGCGCCGGGGTGTTGCGCCACAGCTGGTTGAGGACGACGTCCGGCGTCGCGTCGCGCTTGAGGTCGATGACCACGCGCACGCCTTCGCGGTTCGATTCGTCGCGGATGTCGGAGATGCCCTCGATCCGCTTGTCCTTTGCGGCCTCGGCGATCTTTTCGACGAGGCCCGACTTGCCGACCTGGTAGGGAATGCTGGTGAGCACGATCGAACGCCGATCGCCGCGGCCTTCCTCGACCTCGTGCCGCGCGCGCATGATGATCGAGCCGCGCCCTTCGGCATAGGCCTTGCGCGCACCCGACTGGCCGAGGATCAGCGGCCCGGTGGGAAAGTCCGGCCCGGGGATGATCTCCATCAGCTCTTCGAGGCTGATCAGCGGGTTCTCGATCCAAGCAAGGCAGCCGTCGATCACTTCGCCAAGGTTGTGCGGCGGGATGTTGGTCGCCATGCCAACGGCGATGCCGCCGGCGCCGTTGACGAGCAGGTTGGGGAAGCGCGCGGGCAGCACGGTCGGCTCCTGCCGCGACCCGTCGTAGTTGTCGGTGAAGTCGACCGTGTCCTTGTCGAGATCATCAAGCAGGAAGTTGGCGACCCGGGCGAGGCGCGCTTCGGTATAGCGCATCGACGCCGGCGGATCGGGGTCCATCGAGCCGAAGTTGCCCTGGCCGTCGATCAGCGGCACGCGCATCGACCAGGGCTGGGTCATCCGGGCCAGCGCGTCGTAGATCGAGCTGTCGCCGTGCGGGTGATAGTTGCCCATCGTGTCGCCGACGATCTTGGCCGACTTGCGATAGGGCCGGCCGGCGACGAATCCGCCTTCCTGGCTGGCAAAGAGGATGCGGCGGTGGACCGGCTTCAGGCCGTCGCGCACGTCGGGCAGCGCGCGGCTGACGATCACGCTCATCGCGTAATCGAGGTAGCTGGTCTTCATCTCGTCGACGATGTCGACCCGCTGGAATTCCGGTTCGCCGGAAGGGTTCACCGGATCGAGGTTGTCGGTTTCGTCACTCACTGCGCTGGCTGCTTCGCTCTGTTGTCGGGAATGGCTTCGGCCCTAGGCGATGAGGGCCACAAAGGCCAGCAAACCCGGCAGTTTTCCACACTTGCGCCGCGCCTGGCCCGGCAATGCTGAACGAATGCGACGAAACGCATTCAAACGCGGTTCACCCGCCGGCCCATAGATGCGCCTGACAGTTGCCAAAGGGGCATTTTCGCTGCATTTGCGGGAGCGCCCGGGGCTGAGAGGACTGCTGGCGAACGCAAGACTTGTGAGCGTGACGCCGGGCCATTGGGTCGAACAGGAGATTATGCAGATGCGGGGTATTTTCGGTTCCTTCGCCGGGTCGGCGATTGCTCGCGGCGCGCTTGCCGTTGCGCTTGCCACCGGCGTTGCCGCCGGTTCGATGACGCTCGGCGCCACCGCCGCCGTCGCCAAGGACAAGAAGGAAAAGGCGCCCAAGGCGGGCGAGTATTCGGCCGGGTTCAAGACCGCGGCGATGCCGCTCCAGACGACCCTGACTTCGCTCGAGCCGTTGCAGAAGGCCGCGAAGGAATCGACCGGCGAAGCCAAGAAGGCGGCGCAGGCGCAGCTGAAGGCCGCCGCGGCGGCCGCCGTTCCCCAGGTCGCGGCTGCCGAAGCGGCCGCCACCACGCCACAGGACAAGTTCACCATCGGCAACTGGGCGCTTTCGATCGGTTCGGCCGTTGGCGACAGCAAGATGCAGCAGCGCGGCATTCAGAGCATGCTCGACAGCGGGCAGATCCCCGCCGCCAGCCTCAACGACTACAAGTTCTTCCTCGGGAACCTGGCCTACAACAACAACGACTACGCCACGACGGTGAAGGTGATGCCCGATGTGATCGCGGCCAATTACCCCGACGACATCGCGGCGGAGCAGCTGGCCGAGGCTTACAACAAGACGGGCCAGCCGCAGCAGGGCCTCGCCGCTCTGCAGTCGGCGATCGCGGCGCGCAAGGCGGCGAACGGTACCGTTCCGCAGGACTGGTACAGCCGCGCCAGTTCGATCGCCTACAACGCCAAGCTCGGCGCCGAGGCGACTTCGTGGTCACGTGAGGCCGCCCTGGCGTATCCGACTGCGATGAACTGGCTCGCCGCGGCACAGTTGACCCGCGAGGCCAGCCAGTTCACCAACCAGGAATCGCTCGATCTCGGCCGGTTCATGGCCCGCTCGGGCGCCTTCAATGCCGATCCCAAGTTCACCGCGCGCGAGTACGTCGAGTACATCGAGGCGGCGAGCAAGACCGGCATTTCCAACGAGGTCGCGACGATGGCGCAAGCGGGCCTCACGGCCGGCGTGCTGCAGAAGTCCGATCCGTTCGTGAACGACGCGCTGCGCGAAGGCACGGCTGCCGCCGCCAAGGACAAGGCCGCGCTCGCCAACGACGAGAAGACCGCACGCACCGCTCCCGACGGGAAGCGGGCTGCTTCGACGGGCGACTCGTACCTGTCGTTCGGCGACGCCGCGAAGGCCGAAGAACTGTTCAAGCTGGCCGTCGAGAAGGGCGGGATCGACAAGGACCGCGTCATGACCCGGCTTGGCATCGCCCAGCTCGACCAGGGCAAATATGCCGACGCGAAGGCGACGTTTGCCCAGGTGGGCGGCATGCGCACGGACCTCGGCAAGCTGTTCGCAGCGCTTGCCGATGCGAAGGCCGCCGGCAACTGAGCCGTCGCTTCGACTGACAAACGAAAAGGGCGGCTCCCGGGCCGCCCTTTTTTTGGATTGCGAAGCGCAGCGCTCAATCGACCGGGGCGAAATCGCCGGTCTGCTCGTCGAGCAGGTGAAGCACTCCGTCCGAAATCGCGAAGAACGCGCCGCGTAGCTTGAGCTCGCCGTCCCGTTCCTTGCGACGGATGCACGGAAAGGTGCGCAGGTTCTGAAGGCTGACCTTGACGCCGGCCTGTTCCATCGCCCGCTCCGCCACCCGGCCGGTCGTCCCGAGTTCACGCGCGATCGGTTCGCGCACGCCGTCCAGCATCTTGATCCAGTCGGCGATGAAGCCGCCTTCGCCGGGTTCGGCACCGTGCAGCTCCTGGGTCAGCGCCGCGCGGCAGCCGCCGCACATGCCGTGGCCCATCACCACGATTTCCTTCACCTTGAGCACCTGCACCGCGAATTCGAGTGCGGCGGAGACGCCGTGGTGGCCGGGCGTCTGCTCGAACGGCGGCACCATCGCCGCGACGTTGCGGACGACGAACATCTCGCCCGGATCGCTGTCGAAGATCTGCGCGGGATCGACCCGGCTGTCCGAACAGGCGATGATCATCACTTCGGGCTGCTGGCCCTCGCGCAGATGCTTCCAGCGTTCGAGCTTGGGCGTCCAGCCCTGCTCTCGGAAACGCCGGTAACCGGCGACAAGATGATCCAGTTCGGGGCTTTGCGAGTCGCTCATGGGGGAGCCTCTTGGCCGAGCGCGTTAGGGGTGGCAAGGCGGTCAAGTTCCGCCTATCTGGGCGCAATGAACGATCCTGCTCCCGTCCTTCGTCCCGAACGCCAGCGCAAGCCCGACTGGATCCGTGTCCGCGCGCCCACCACCAAGGGTTATGGTGAGACGCGTGACCTGATGCGCGGGCTGGGCCTCAACACCGTCTGCGAGGAAGCGGCCTGTCCGAACATCGGCGAATGCTGGACCAAGAAGCACGCCACCGTGATGATCCTCGGCGACGTCTGCACTCGCGCCTGCGCGTTCTGCAACGTCAAGACCGGGATGCCGCGCAAGGTCGATGCGGACGAGCCGGCGCACGTCGCCGAAGCTGCCGCCAAGCTGGGCCTGGAACACATCGTCATCACCTCGGTCGACCGTGACGACCTGCCGGACGGCGGGGCCGGCCAATTCGTCAAGGTGATCGAGGAGCTGCGGCGCAATACCCCCCAGACCACCATCGAGATTCTCACCCCGGACTTCCGCGGAAAGATGCGCGCGGCGGTCGAGGCGATCGTCGCGGCCGGGCCGGACGTCTATAATCACAACCTCGAAACCGTCCCGCGGCTGTACCCGACGATCCGCCCGGGCGCGCGCTATTACGCGTCGCTGCGGCTGCTCGAAGAGGTCAAGGCGCACAACCCGCTGATCTTCACCAAGTCGGGCATCATGCTCGGGCTGGGCGAGGAGCGGCTCGAGGTCCACCAGGTGATGGACGACATGCGCTCGGCGGGGATCGATTTCCTGACGATGGGCCAGTACCTCCAGCCCACGCCCAAGCACACCAGGGTTATCGAGTTCGTGACCCCCAAGTCATTCGAGGCCTATGGCGCGATTGCCCGGGCCAAGGGCTTCCTGCAGGTCGCGTCGAGCCCGCTGACCCGGTCGAGCTATCACGCCGGCGAGGACTTCGCCCAGATGCGCGCGGCGCGCGAGGCGCAGCTCGCCAAGGCTGCGCTGCGCGGCTGAGCGAGGGCTGGGGGGTGCCGCATATCGCCGAGACGCGCCGGATGCCGTACACGCCGGAGCAGATATTCGACCTCGTCGCCGACGTGAAGCACTACGCCGAGTTCCTGCCGTGGGTCGTGGCGACGCGGATCAAGTCCGACAGCGAGACCGAGATGGTCGCCGACATGCTCGTCGGCTTTTCCGCGATCCGCGAGAAATTCACCTCGAAAGTCCACAAGCGTCGGCCTGAGAGCATCGTTGTCGAGTACCTCGACGGACCGATGCGTCGGCTCGAGAATTCCTGGAAGTTTTCGTCCGATGGCGAAGGCGGCTGCAAGGTCGACTTCTGCGTCGACTTCACGTTCCGAAATGCGATTTTCGAGCGGCTGGCCGGCCAGTACCTCGACAGCGCTTTCCGGAGGATGGTCGCCGCGTTCGAGAAGCGCGCCGACAAGCTTTACGGCAGCAGCAGTTCAAGCGCGATCAGCGTGGCCTGAAGGCGGATCTCGGCGCGGCTGCCGGCCGGATCGAAGTTCTTCATCTCGGCCGTAACCTGCTCGGGATCTTCGCCCCGCACGGCCTTGGCGAAAACGACCGTGCCGACCGGCTTCTGGTCGCTTCCGCCGTCCGGTCCGGCCACCCCGGTGATCGCCACCACCACATCCGCGCCCGACCGCTTGAGCGCGCCCTGCGCCATCGACCACGCCACCGCGATCGAGACTGCCCCGAACGCGTCGATGACGTCCGGCGACACGCCAAGCATCTCGTGCTTGGCAGCATTCGAATAGGTCACGAACCCGCGGTCGAGCACCGCCGAGCTGCCCGGCACCTCGGTCAGCGCCGCCGCGACCAGCCCGCCGGTGCAGCTCTCCGCGACCGCCAGGATCCGGCCGGCGGCGCGGTTCTCGGCAACCACCCGCTCGGCCAGTTCGGCGATTGCTTCTGGCAGCAGGCGCGCGGGCTGCATTACTTGACCGGACACATCTTCAGCTTGTCACCGGCCTGTTGCTGCGCCGTCTTGCCCTGCTGGGTCATCGCCACGATGAACCCGATCAGCTCCGAGGTATTCTCGGGCGGCAGCGGCGAGAGCAGCCAGGCCGCGCGCTCGATCTGCTTGCACTGGGCCGGCTTGACCGCGACCTTGGTGCTGAACATCTCACTGACCATCGCTTCCACGAACGGCTGAAGCGCCGCGTCGGGCAGGTTGGCGACCGACTTCATCGCATCGTCGCCGCCCTCGGCAGCAAACTTGAGGAAGGCCTGCTTCGCGGCGGGCCACGAGTTGTTCTTGTTCGCGGCATAGCGCGCCACCAGCGACTGGCCCTGCGTGGCGAAATAGCCATCTGCGGCGAGATGAGGGCTGCACTTCTGCATCGTGCCATCCAGCAGCAGCGGCATCGCAAAGGCGGCGACGGCGGTCACGTCGCCCTCGGTCAGGCAGGGCGTCGTCGCCGCCGCGGCGGACTGCGCCCCGGTCAGCGCGGCGGCGGCGGCAAAGGCGGCAATCGGGCGGAACAGCTTCATGGGCAGGGCCTTTCGCGTATCATTCGAGCGGGATCACCGTGGCGATGGCCTGGGCGGCGATACCCTCGCCCCGGCCGGTCATGCCGAGGCGTTCTGTCGTTGTGGCTTTGACCGAGACGAGCCCCGCGTCAATTCCCAGAATCGCGGCAAGCCGCTCGCGCATGGCCTGCTTGTGCGGCCCGATCTTCGGTGCCTCGCAAATGATCGTGACGTCGACGTTGCCGATGGCATACCCCGCGTGCCCGACCAGCGTGCCGGCATGGGCGAGAAAGCGGTCCGAACTCGCGCCTTTCCATTGCGGGTCGGACGGGGGAAAATGGTCGCCGATGTCGCCCGCTGCAATGGCCCCGAGCAGCGCATCGACCAGCGCGTGGATGGCGACGTCGGCGTCGCTGTGGCCGGCAAGCCCGTGGGTGTGGGCGATCTGCACGCCGCACAGCCAGAGGTCCTCGCCCGCCTGCAGGCGGTGGACGTCGAAACCGGTGCCGGTGCGGGGGAAGCGGGTCATGGCGCTCTCCATCAGGTCTTCGGCGAAGGTCACCTTGCGCAAGGCCTCGTCCCCGCGGACGAGCGCGACGGCGTGACCGGCGGCGACCGCGACTTGCGCATCGTCGCCGGCGTCGGGCTCGCCGGCCCAGGCGCGGTGGGCGGCGAGGATTGCGGGATAACGGAAGGCCTGCGGGGTCTGGACCCGGGCGAGGCCGTCGCGGGAGACGGGCTGTTCCATCATGCCATCGCCTTCCCGCACGAGGCTGTCGACCACCGGGAGGACGGGGATGGCGGCTTCGTTGCTATCGAGTGCCGCCAGCAGGCGTTCGATGACCGGGGCGGACAGGCCGGGCCGGGCCGCGTCGTGGATCAGCACCCTGGCGGGCGCGGCCGTTTCAAGCGCTTCGAGGCCGCCGCGAACCGAGGCTTGCCGAGTGGCGCCGCCTTCGATGACCGAAACACCGGGGAGGCCCTCCGCCACGTCGGCGGCGAGGTCCTGCCATTCCCGGGGCGCTGCGATCACGATCGGCGAGGCGCCGGCAGCGGACAGCGCCTCCAGCGAATGGCGCAGGAGCGGCTTGCCGCGCCACCGTGCGAACTGCTTGGGCACGTCACCACCTGCGCGCAGCCCCTTGCCGCCCGCGACGACGACAGCAGCAAATCCGGGGGCAGGGCGGGGCTCGTCCATCCCGCGGGCCTCTATCAGGCTTGCCGCAGGGGCCGCAATGGACTAAGCGCTGCCTGTTTTTTAGGCACATCCTCTCCATGACCGCAGTTCCCACCCCGCCCACGCTGGCTCCGATCGACATCGGGCCGGTCCGTATCGACTCCCCGGTGATCCTCGCGCCGATGACCGGCGTGTCGGACCTGCCGTTCCGGCGCATGGTCCGGCGGTTCGGTTCGGGCCTCAACGTGACCGAGATGATCGCCAGCCAGGCCGCGATCCGCGAGACCCGCCAATCGATCCAGAAAGCCGAGTGGGACCGGATCGAGGAACCGGTCTCGATGCAGCTTGTCGGCTGCGAGCCTGAACAGATGGGCGAGGCGGCCAAGTTGCAGGAGGATCGCGGCGCGGCGATCATCGATATCAACATGGGCTGCCCGGTGCGCAAGGTCGTCAACGGCGACGCCGGCTCGGCGCTGATGCGCCAGATCCCGCTCGCCACCGCGCTGATCGCGGCGACGGTGAAGGCGGTGTCGGTGCCGGTGACGGTCAAGATGCGGATGGGCTGGGACCACGATTCGCTCAACGCGCCCGAGCTTGCCCGGATCGCCGAGGACCTCGGCGCGAAGATGATCACCGTCCATGGCCGCACCCGCAACCAGATGTACAAAGGGAGTGCCGACTGGGGTTTCGTGCGCCGGGTCAAGGACGCGGTGTCGATCCCGGTCATCGTCAATGGCGATATCTGCGGGATCGGCGACGTTGCCGCGGCGCTCGATCAGAGCGGCGCGGACGGGGTGATGATCGGACGCGGGGCCTATGGCAAGCCGTGGCTGCTGGGCCAGGTGATGCACTGGCTGCGCACCGGGGTGGTGCTGGACGATCCCTCACTCGAAGAGCAATACAACGTGATTACAGAGCATTACCGTGACATGCTCGACCATTATGGGTCGATGACCGGGGTCAACATGGCGCGCAAGCACCTCGGTTGGTACACCAAGGGCCTGCCGGGATCGGCCGAGTTCCGGAACAAGGTAAACTTCATTCCCGAGGCGCGCGACGTGCTCGACAGCCTCGAACGGTTCTACGCCCCGCTGATCGCGCGGCCGGAGCAGCGCGCGGCAGCATGAGCGAGGCGCCTGACGCGCAGAGGCCAGACGCCGGGCGGATCGTGGCCAGCCTGCCGCTGGCTGTGTTGGTCGTTGGTCCCGACCAAACCGTCTCCTCGGTCAATCCCGCCGCCGAGCAATTGCTGGGGCAGGGCGCGCGCAAGCTCGTCGGCCGCCCGGTCTCGCGCCTGTTCGCCTTCGACGAGCCGCTGATCCTCGAGCGCCTGGCCGAAGGTGACGCGCAGGTCTTCGCGCGCGGATCGCGGGTCCGGATCGGCCTCAGCGCGCCGCGGCGGCTTGACGTCATGATCGCGCCCGTGACCCATTGCCCGGGCTGGCAGATGATCGCGTTCCACGAGACCGTCGGGGTCGAGGCGCTGAGCGGCGACGGCTCGGGCGCGGGCGGCGGAGAAGGGGTGGCGCTGCGCGCGCCCGAAGTGCTGGCGCACGAGATCAAGAACCCGCTCGCTGGTATCCGCGGCGCGGCGCAGTTGCTCGACCGCAAGCTCGAAGGTGGCGACAAGGCGCTGACCGGCTTGATCACCACCGAGGTTGACCGGATCGCCAAGCTGATCGACCAGATGCAGTCGCTTTCGCGCCGCAGCGCCGAGCCGGCCCACCCGAGCAATCTCCACGAGGCCGTGCGCCACGCCCACGCGATCGTCGCGGCAGCGCAGCCGGAACCTTTCGTGATCGAGGAGGAGTTCGATCCGTCGCTTCCGCCGGTCATGGCCAACCCCGACGCGCTGGTGCAGGTCGTGCTCAACCTGATGACCAACGCCCGCGAGGCCTGCATCGGCCGCGACGACGTTCGGATCGCGGTGCGGACGCGCTTTGCCAGCGGCATCCAGCTCCACACCGGCCCCGGCGGTGCGCCGCTGCGCCTGCCGATCGAGCTGAGGGTCAGCGACAACGGACCGGGCATCGACCCGGCGCTGCGCGACCACATCTTCGAACCCTTCGTCACCGCCAAGAAGAGCGGGCAGGGGCTCGGCCTCGCGCTGGTCCAGAAGCTGGTGCGCGAGATGAACGGGCGGATCACGCACGACCGCGACGAGGCCGGGGGCTGGACGCACTTCCGCGTCCACCTGCCGGTCGCCACGGTCACCGATCGGCCCAAGCGGAGGCAAGCGGCATGAAACGGGTCCTGCTGGTCGAGGACGACGCCTCGATCGCCCTCGTCATCACCGCCGCGCTGGAGGCGGAAGGGTTCACCGTCGACGGCTGCGACTCCATTGCCGAGCGCGACCGCCTGCTTGCCGCAAACAGCTATCGCATCCTGCTGACCGACGTCATGCTCACCGACGGCGACGGGATCGAAACGCTGGGCCGGGTACGCGAGGCGCTTCCGGCGCTGCCGATCATCATCCTCTCGGCCCAGAACACGCTCGATACCGCGGTGCGCGCGAGCGACACCGGCGCTTTCGAATACTTCCCCAAGCCGTTCGACCTCGAAGAGCTGGTCCGCACCGTGACCCAGGCCATCGGCTCGGGCAGCGGCGCGGAAGAAGAGGAGGCCGACCAGGTCGCCCAGGGGCTCCCGCTGGTCGGACGCAGTGCGCCGATGCAGGCAGTCTACCGGATGATCACGCGGGTGCTCCGCAACGACCTGACCGTGCTGATCCTCGGCGAATCCGGCACCGGCAAGGAGCTGGTCGCAGAGGCGATCCACCAGCTCGGCAACCGCGCGTCCGGGCCGTTCGTGGCGGTCAACGCTGCGGCGATCCCGTCCGAGCTGATCGAGAGCGAGCTGTTCGGGCACGAGAAGGGTGCATTCACCGGCGCGGTGGCGCGCAACGTCGGCAAGTTCGAGCAGGCGCGGGGTGGCACCCTGTTCCTCGACGAGATCGGCGACATGCCGATGCAGGCGCAGACCCGGCTGCTCCGCGCGCTCCAGTCGGGCCGGATTCGCCGGGTCGGCGGGCGCGAGGAGATCGAGCTCGACGTGCGCATCGTGGCCGCGACCAACCGCGATCTCATGCCGATGATCGAGGCCGGACAGTTCCGCGAGGACCTCTATTACCGTCTCGCCGTGGTGCCGATCGAGCTTCCCGCCCTGCGCGAGCGGGCCGACGACATCGAGGCGCTGGCGCGCCACTTCCTCGCCCAGGCGGCGGCGGAGGGTTTGCCCCGGCGGCGCCTGTCGAGCGAGGGCGCGGAACTGCTTGCCCGCCAGCCTTGGCGGGGCAACGTGCGCGAACTGCGCAACTTCATGTACCGCGTGGCGCTGCTCGCCCGCGAGGACACGATTGATGCCGGAACGATCGAGCCGCTGCTCGTACAGGACCAGCAGGCCGCGCTTCCGCAGGACGACGAGGGCCCGGCCACACTCGACCGCGCCTTCGCGCGCTGGCTGGCCGAGGCCAATCCCGCATCGGGCGAGCTGTACGACGCCGCGCTGGCGGCGCTCGAGCGCCCGCTGTTCCGGCATGCCCTGGCGACGACCGGAGGCAACCAGCTGCGCGCGGCACAGCTTCTCGGGATCAATCGCAACACCTTGCGCAAGCGGCTATCCGAACTTTCGATAACCACCGACACCGCGGTTCCGCGCGGCTGATCGAAAAGGACTTGCATTTCTGCAACAGTGGCGTTGTAGAAGCGCAACGATGGCAGAACAAGCATCTGTAAAGCCACGACGCTCGCCACGCTGGTGGCGCAAGTTGCTGGTGCAGACGCGCCGCGCCAACCTCTTCCTGATGCTCGAGCTGGCCTCTGCCGGGGCGCTGGCGGCCATGCTGGCGGTCAGCTGGTTCTCGGTCACCAGCCACAACGCGGCCGGCCAGCTTCTGCCCGCGCGGCTGACGGCGAGCTTGCTGGTCGGCACGCTGGTTCCGGCGATGGCGCTGCTGGTGCTGTTCGGGCGGCGCATGGCGCTGCGCCGCGCGGGACGAAGCCTCGTCGGCAGCAATGGGCGGCTGCACGTCCGCCTCGTCTGGCTGTTCTCGCTGATCGCCGCGATCCCGACCCTGATGGTGGTGATCTTCGCCTCGCTGCTGTTCCAGTCGGGCGTCGAGTTCTGGTTTTCCGACAATTCGCGGGGCATGCTGGAGAACGCCAACAAGCTCGCCCGCGGCTATTACGAACAGAACCTGCGCGATGTCGGCAACGAGAGCGTTGCGATGGCCGGGGACCTGCGCGACTATCTCGACCAGGCAGATATCGCGAGCCCGGAGTTCGCCGAAGGCTATTCGTTCCAGGTCGTCAGCCGCCGCCTCAACGAATCCGCGATTGTCGAACGCGGCGCGGATGGCAGGCTGCGCACCGCCGCAATCGTCGACCCCGGCAAGACCGAGGAGCGCGACCGCATTTCCGCCGAAACGCTCAAAAGGCTCGATTCGGGCGAGGGGGTGGTGGTCAACGCCAGCGCGGAACGGATCGAGGCGATCACCCCGCTCGACCGCAACCGCGGGATCTATCTTTACGCGGCACGCAATTCCGATGCCCTCGCACTCAGCCAGTGGAAGCGCGCCCAGTCAGTTCTCGATGCCTACGACGTGCTGACCCGGCGCGCACGCTCGCTCCAGCTGCGCTTCAACCTCGCGCTGTTCACGATCAGCTTGCTGCTCGTCGGCGTCGCGGTGTGGTTCGCGCTGCGCATCGCCGACCGCCAGGTCGCGCCCTTGGCCGACCTCGTGTCGGCGGCGCGGACGGTCGGCAGCGGCAACCTTGCCATGCGCGTAGCCCAGGCCGGCGGGACCGACGAGATCGGCATGCTCAACCGCGCCTTTAACCGCATGACCGCGCAGATCGAAGGGCAGACCAAGGCCCTGGTCAGCGCGAACAGCGAGATCGAGGGCCGCCGCGCCTTCATCGAGGCGGTCGTCGAATCGATCACCGCGGGTATTCTCTCTATAGACCGCGACGGCCGCATCCTGCTGGTCAACAGCTCGGCGCTCAAGCTGCTGTTCGAGCCGGGCACCGCGGCGCCCTATGGCCAGTGCCTCCCCGATGTCGCGCCCCAGCTTGCTCAGCTGGTCGCGGCGGGAGACCCCAGCGGCATCGTCCAGTACGCCAAGGGCAGCGAACTCCTGACCCTCGCGGTCAAGATCGTCGCCGACCACAACGGCCACGTCATCACCTTCGAGGACATCACCCGCCAGCTGCTCGACCAGCGCCGCGCCGCATGGTCCGACGTCGCCCGCCGCATCGCGCACGAAATCAAGAACCCGCTGACCCCGATCCAGCTCGCCACCGAGCGGCTGCGGCGGCGCTATGGCCGGCAGATCGAAACCGATCCCGAGCTGTTCGAGGAACTGACCAGCACGATCATCCGCCAGGTCGGCGACCTCAGGAAGATGGTCGACGAGTTCTCCTCGTTCGCCCGCCTGCCCAAACCGATGTTCCGCAGCGAGGACGCCAGTGACCTCGTCCGCCAGGCGCTGTTCCTGCAGGAAGTGGCCCACGCCGACATCGCCTACAGCTTCGCCTGCGACGAACCGCAGGTGCCGATTCAGTGTGACCGCCACCAGTTCGGCCAGGCCATGACCAACGTGCTCAAGAACGCCTGCGAGGCGATCGAGACCCGCGCCAAGACCGAGGACGTCGATTTCCGCGGCCGGATCGCGGTGACGCTCGCCGCCGATCGCGACTCCGTCACCGTCAGCGTCACCGACAACGGCATCGGCCTTCCGGCCGAGCGCGAACGCATCCTCGAACCCTACATGACCACGCGCGAAAAGGGCACCGGGCTCGGCCTCGCGATCGTCAACAAGATCGTCGAGGAGCATGGCGGAGAGATGGCCTTCAACGCCGAGCCGGGCGGGGGAACGCGCGTGACCATGCGCTTCGCCCGCGATCCGCTCGCCGCCCACCACACATCCGGCAGCTCGCAGGCCGCCGAATGAACCAGAAAAGCAGGACCTGACGATGGCACTCGATATCCTGATCGTCGATGACGAACGCGACATTCGCGAGCTGGTCGCAGGCGTCCTGAGCGACGAAGGCTATGGCTGCCGCCTGGCCGCCGACAGCACTTCCGCGCTGGCCGCGATCGACGAGCGCCGGCCGAGCCTCGTCCTGCTCGACGTCTGGCTTCACGGCAGCCCGATGGACGGGCTCGAGGTGCTCGACGAGATCAAGAAGCGCGAGCCGGAACTGCCGGTGATCATCTTCTCCGGCCACGGCAACATCGATACCGCATCGATACCGCCGTTTCCGCGATCAGCCGCGGGGCGATGGATTTCATCGAGAAGCCGTTCGAGGCGGAGCGCCTGCTCCTGCTCGTCGAGCGCGCGACCGAGA
This sequence comes from Novosphingobium sp. FW305-C-111, assembly GCF_058783565.1. NCBI lineage: Bacteria > Pseudomonadati > Pseudomonadota > Alphaproteobacteria > Sphingomonadales > Sphingomonadaceae > Novosphingobium > Novosphingobium sp. FW305-C-111. The sequence goes on along the minus strand of NZ_JBYSYP010000005.1, from coordinate 160,512 downwards.
CCGAGCGCCTCCGCCGTGAAAACCAGCGCCTGCGCGAAGGCTTCGCCATGGCCGACGAGTTCACCGGCAATTCGAGCGCGATCAACTCGGTCCGCGCGACCTTGAAGCGCATCGCCAACACCGGCAGCCGCCTGCTGATCACCGGACCGGCGGGGGCCGGCAAGGAAGTCGCCGCGCGCCTGCTCCATTCGTGGAGCCCGCGCGCGCAGAACGCCTTCGTCACCGTGAATTCGGCGCGGATTACCCCAGAACGCTTCGAACAGGAGCTGTTCGGCGAGGAAGCCGACGGCAAGCTGGTCCGCGCCGGCCTGCTCGAACTGGCCGACGGCGGAACGCTGTTCCTTGATGAGGTGGCCGACATGCCCGCCTCCAGCCAGGCACGGATCCTGCGTGTGCTGACCGAGCAGTCGTTCGTCCGGGTGGGTGGCAATCGGCAAATCCGGGTCGATGTCCGCGTCGTGTCTTCCACCTCGCGTCCGCTGGAAAAGGAAATCGAGGAGCGCCGCTTCCGGGAGGACCTCTACTACCGGCTCAACGTGGTGCCGGTGGCGATCCCCTCGCTGGCCGACCGGCGCGAGGATATTCCTTCGCTCGTCGACCATTTCTTCGCCCGCTATGCGAGCGAGCAGGGGGTAACGCCGCCGCGCGTCAACGCAGACGCGATGGCCGCGCTGCAAAGCTACGACTGGCCGGGAAACGTCCGCCAGCTGCGCAATGTGGTCGAACGCACGATCATCCTCGCCCCCCGCGACCGCCTGTCGCAGATCGAGATTGACATGCTTCCGTCGGAAATCGCCGGGGGCAAGTTGGGCGGCGACAGTGGCAGCCCGGCGCTGATGGGCGTTCCCCTGCGCGAGGCGCGCGAAAACTTCGAGCGCGAGTACCTGAAGGTCCAGATCCGCCGCTTCTCCGGAAACATCTCCAAGACCGCGGCGTTCATCGGGATGGAGCGCTCGGCGCTCCACCGCAAGCTCAAGCTCCTGGGCATGGCCGGACGCGACGGCGAGGACGACGAATAGCAGCGGAACGAAGCCGCATTTGTGCGGTTTACGGCGGAGAGAATAGGCAATAGACTTCACCCCGATAGCCGGATTCACGAAAGCGTCGCTTGCGTGGGTCCAGATCGCGGACAGCCGGAAAGGCGCCGCCAACAAAAAAGGAGTCACGTGAAATGACCGGACGCACTCTTTCTGCTCGTCCCCGCGCCAAGCCTGCCGAGCCGGAAGTCGTCGAGACCCCGCCGCCGGTGCAGGCCACCGGAGGAAAGGGGCAGAACCTTCAGGACCAGTTCCTCAACCTGCTGCGCAAGAACAAGATCCCCGTCACCATGTTCCTGGTGAAGGGCGTCAAGCTGCAGGGCATCGTCACCTGGTTCGACAATTTCTCCATCCTGCTCCGCCGCGACGGCCAGTCTCAGCTGGTCTACAAGCACGCAATCAGCACGATCATGCCCGGCCAGCAGCTTTCGACCGCGCACTTCGCCCCCGGCGGCGAGGACAACGGCCGCAAGCCGCGCCTGCTGCAGGACGTGTTCCTCTCCAGCGTCCGCGATGCGGGTGTGCAGGTGACCATGTTCCTCGTCAACGGGGTGATGCTCCAGGGCCGCGTCGCCGCCTACGACCTGTTCTGCATGCTGCTGGAGCGCGAAGGCTACGTCCAACTGGCCTACAAGCACGCGGTTTCGACGATCCAGCCTGCGGGCCACGTCGATCTCAGCGGCGACTGGGACGGCGAGGAGGGCGCCTGACGCGCCCCGGCACCCCTTGAGTACCGACACGCCCGATCGCTCCCCGGAAGACCTCGCCAATGAGGTCAGCCGGGGCGCGCGCGCCGTCGTCGTCCTGCCCGACATCCGCCTGCGCGGCGGCGGTCTGGGCGAGGATGCCGAGGCGCGCCTGGAAGAGGGGAAGGGCCTGGCCCTGGCGATCGGCATCATCGTCGCCGATGCCATGGTGATCCCGGTCCGCGCGCCCCGCGCCGGCACTCTGTTCGGCGAAGGGCAGATCGAGAACATCGCCATTGCCTGCACCCAGAACGAAGCCGAGCTGGTCATCGTCGACGGCTCGCTCACGGCGATCCAGCAGCGCAACCTCGAGGAAAAGCTCAAGCGCAAGGTCATCGACCGGACAGGGCTGATCCTCGAAATCTTCGGCGAGCGCGCCGCGACCGCGGAAGGGCGGCTCCAGGTGGAACTCGCCCACCTCGATTACCAGGCAAGCCGCCTCGTGCGCAGCTGGACCCACCTCGAACGCCAGCGCGGCGGCTTCGGCTTCCTCGGCGGGCCGGGCGAGACCCAGATCGAGGCCGACCGGCGGATGATCCGCGACCGCATGGGGCGCCTGCGCCGCGAACTCGAGCAAGTCCGCCGCACCCGCGGGCTCCACCGCGAGCGGCGCCAGCGCGCACCGTGGCCGATCGTCGCGCTGGTCGGCTACACCAACGCGGGCAAGTCGACGCTGTTCAACCGCCTGACCGGGGCGGGGGTGATGGCCGAAGACCTGCTGTTCGCCACGCTCGACCCGACAATGCGGGCGATTCGCCTCCCGGCCGTCGACAAGGCGATCCTGTCGGACACGGTGGGGTTCATCTCCGACCTGCCGACCCAGCTCGTCGCCGCGTTCCGGGCGACGCTGGAGGAGGTCATCGCAGCCGACGTCATCGTCCACGTCCGCGACATCGCGAACCCGTCGACCTCGGCGCAGAAGCTGGAAGTCGAAGGCGTGCTCGCAGACCTGGGCGTGATCGATCCGGAAGGCGGCGCATCGGTCCCGATCATCGAGGCGTGGAACAAGTGGGACCTGCTCTCGCCTGAGGAGCGCGACACCCGCCGGGCACTGATCGACGCGAAGGTTTCGGCCGTTCCTGCGGTGCCGATCTCGGCAGTGACCGGGGAAGGGGTCGGCGAACTGCTTGACCGGATCGGCGAAATCCTCACCGGCGAGGCCAGGGTCCATGCGCTGACCGTACCGGTGACCGATGGCCAGCGCCTCGCCTGGCTCCATGCGCACGGCGACGTGATCGACGAGGTTCCGGGCGAGGACGAGGCCGGGCTGCCGGTCTCCTACCTGAAAGTCCGCCTGACGCCGCGCGAGCTAGGCCGTTACACCCGCCTCTGAGCGCTTCACTGCCTGCCACAATGCTTCCTGCTCATCGAGCGAGAGGCCGGCAAAGTCCCTATTCGCAAGCTCTTCCATCGCCCGGTAGCGGCGTTCGAACTTGGCGCTGGCGGCGCGCAAAGCCTCTTCGGGTGCGATCTTGCGGGCCCGGAGATAATTCACCACCGCGAACAGCAGGTCGCCGGCTTCCTCGGCCGCGTCTGCTTCTGAGGTTGCACCCTCAAGCTCTTCGATTTCCTCGAATATTTTGTTCCTCGGGCCTTCTGTATCGGGCCAGTCGAACCCGTCGCGCGCCGCGCGCTTCTGGAGCTTTTCCGCGCGCATCAGGGCCGGCAGGGCAAGGGCGACGCCGTCCATCGCGCTCGCTTCGCCGCGTGCGGTCCGTTCGGCGGCCTTGAGTGCCTCCCAGCGTACCTCGCGTGGTTCATCCTCCGGCGCGCCGTCGCCGAAGATATGCGGATGGCGCGCCTCCATCTTGCCGGAGATTGCGGCAGCGACGTCGGCGAACGCGAACAAGCCGGCTTCCTCGGCAATGCGGGCGTGGAACACGACCTGAAAGAGCAGGTCGCCAAGCTCGTCCTTGATTGCCGCGATGTCGCCGCGGGCGATAGCGTCGGCGACTTCGTAGCTTTCCTCGATCGTGTACGGTGCAATCGTCTCGAACGTCTGGGCGCGATCCCATTCGCAGCCGTTTGCCGGATCGCGCAGCCGCGCCATGATGGCGAGCAGTCGCTCGAGTTGCGTCTGGGGAGCGGAAGAGGGCGTGGACATCGGCGCGATCAGGCCTGCTATCTAGGAACGATAATAAGTATTATGTTAAGTGCGAGACAGCCCGCGAGGGGGCCCTCACGCAAAACGATCAAGCGCATAAGCGAGCGCGGCGATCACGATCGCCCAGCTCACCGCCATCCACGCCTTCCGCTCGAACGACAGCCGATGCGAACGCAGCGAGCCGAATGCCAGCGCCAGCCACGCGAGGCCGGAGACCAGGAACATGAGCGTCCAGCTGTCCATCAGGCTTCGATCACCATCCCGTCATAACCGGGTTCGACGTGCCCCGGCAGCTCGTCGCACAAGGTACGATAGTCCATCGACTTGTCGAGATGTGTCAGCACGCCGCGCTTGGCCCGGCAGGCTTCGATGAGTTCGAGCGACATCGCGAGATGCGCGTGCGTGGGATGCGGATTGCGGCGCAGGCAATCGACGACAAGGATATCGACTCGGTCAAACAGCGCGACCATCTCGCCCGTAATCTCGCTGAGGTCTGTCGCATAACCGATTGATTTACCGCCATCCTCGAAACGGAACGCAGTCGATTGCGCAGGTCCGTGCGGCATCTGGCAGTGGCCGACGCCGACCCCGCCGACCATCCGCACCCGGTCGAGGTTGTCGAGTTCGCAGATCGTTGGATAGCCATGCTGGCCCGCGAAGATGTAGCCGAAGCGCTGGCGCAGGCGGCGCACGGTTTCGTTCGCCGCGTAACCTGGCAGCGGATGGTACCGCGCCATGCGGAAAGGCCGCAGGTCGTCGATGCCGTGACAGTGGTCAGCATGGTCGTGGGTCCAGAATACCGCGTCGATCCGGTCGATTCCGGTGGCGAGGAGCTGGTGCCGCAGGTCCGTTGAGGTATCGACCAGCAGCCGTGATCCCGAGCTTCCCTCGACGATGATCGAGGCGCGTGTCCGGCGGTTGCGCGGTTCCTGGGGATCGCACAGTCCCCAGTCGTTGCCAATCCGCGGCACCCCGGTCGAAGTGCCCGAGCCGAGTATAACCAGCTTCATCCGGCGGCTTTCTGGAACAATCGCATGAAGTTGCGACCGGTCGTCGCAGCCAGTTCCTCGCTGGAAACGCCGCGCAGGCCGGCCACGAACGCGCAGGTGTCGGACACGAACGCCGGCTCGCAGGTCTTGCCCCTGTGCGGCACCGGCGCAAGGAACGGCGCGTCGGTTTCCACCAGCAGCCGATCTTCCGGGAGATCGCGGGCGATGTCCTGAAGATCCTTCGCGTTCTTGAAGGTGACGATGCCCGACAGCGAGATCGTCAGGCCGAGGTCCAGCACGGTCCGGGCAAAGCCGGCCGACGCCGTAAAGCAGTGGATGAGCGCGGGGAAGGCGCCCTTCCCCATCTCCTCGGTCATGATCGCGGCGGTGTCGTCTTCCGCATCGCGGGTGTGGACGATCAGCGGCAGCCCGGTCTCGCGGGCCACCCCGATATGGACGCGGAACAGGTCGCGCTGCACCTGCCGGTCGGAGTGATCGTAGAAGTAGTCGAGCCCGGTCTCGCCTATCCCGATGACCCTGGGGTCTGCCGCAGCCTCGAGCAGCGCCGCCGCACCGAGATCGGCATGCGCGTCGGCCTCGTGCGGGTGGATCCCGATCGAGGCCCAGACGTCCGGCTCGCGGTGTGCCGTGCCGACCACATCGGCCCACTCGCGCTGGCGGGTCGAGATGTTGAGGAAGCCCTTAACCCCGCGGGCCCGCGCACGTTCGAGCACGGTCTGCTGTTCTTCGACCAAGCCCTTGTAATTCAGATGACAATGCGAATCGATGAGCATCAGTCCGCGCCGTCCTCGGCGGGCATTTCAAGCCGCGGGAATGCGCCGACCGGCTGTGCCAGCCTGTCCCCGGTCGCGACGCGGCGGTCGTACCAGGCTGTGTCGGCAAGCGCGCCATAGGTCCGCTCGTCCGCCGGAATTCCGAGCTGGTCGAGCACCTTCGCCGCGCTGTTTGGCACTACTGGCAGGATGGCAATGGCAAGGTCGCGGATGGCCATGAACAGGGTAAGCAGCACCGCCTGCATTCGTTCCGGATCGGTCTTCTTGAGCGTCCAGGGGGCCTGCTCGTCGATGTACTGGTTGCACGCGAACACGGCGCGCATCCATGCCTCGATTCCGACGGAAAAGCTCAGTGCTTCGAATTCGCGGGGTAGTTCGGTTTCACAGGCGCTGCGCACCAGCGCGTGGAGCTGGTCGTCCGCCTCGATTCTCGAAAACACCGAAAGTTCGCCATCCATGTTCTTGAAGATCATGGAAAGAACCCGCTGCGCAAGGTTCCCGAAGCTGTTCGCGAGTTCCGCGTTGCAGCGGGTCACGATCGCTTCTGCCGAGAAGCTGCCGTCGTTGCCGAAGGAGACGTCGCGCATCAGGAAATAGCGCAGCTGGTCGACCCCGAACACGTCCGCCAGCTCCAGCGGATCGACGACGTTGCCCAGCGACTTCGACATCTTCTCGCCGCGGTGGAGCAGGAACCCGTGGCTGAACACCCGCTGCGGCACCGGCAGGCCGGCACTCTTGAGGAAGGCCGGCCAGTAGACGGTGTGAAAACGGGTGATGTCCTTGCCGATCAGGTGCAGGCTGGCGGGCCAGTATTTCGCGAAATCGCCGTCGCGATCGGGGAAGCCGATGCCGGTGAGATAGGTGGTCAAGGCATCGACCCACACGTACATCACGTGCCCCGGGCTGCCCGGCACCGGCACACCCCAGTCGAAGCTGGTGCGCGAGACCGAAAGGTCGCGCAGCTCGTTGCCCTTGAGGAAGCTCAGCACCTCGTTGCGGCGGCTTTCCGGTTCGAGAAAACCTGGCGTTTCATTGAGTTCGATGAGGAAGTCGCGGTACTTCGAGAGGCGGAAGAACCAGCTTTCCTCGACGTTCCATTCGACCGGTGTCCCTTGCGGGGAGAGGCGTTGCCCCCCTTCCCCCGTGGTCAGTTCGCTCTCGTCGTAGAACGCCTCGTCGCGGATCGAGTACCAGCCCTCGTAGCGGTCGAGGTAGAGGTCGCCGGTGTCGGCCATCGCCTGCCACAGCGCCTGGCTCGCGGCTTTGTGACGCTCTTCCGTGGTGCGGCAGAATGCATCGATCGAGATATCAAGACGTTCGCACATCTCGCGGAAATGGTTCGACATTTCCGTCGCAAAGTCGAGCGTATCGCGGCCCGCGTTGCGCGCCGTCTGGGCCATCTTGAGGCCGTGCTCGTCGGTGCCGGTGATCAGCCGAACGTCGCGGCCCTGCATCCGCTGGAATCGGGCGATGACGTCGGCGGCGATCGCTTCGTAGGCGTGGCCGATGTGCGGCTTGCCGTTGGGATAGCTGATCGCGGTGGTCAGGTAATAGGGGGCGCCCATCGGGGCCTTTCTCTTGGCTAGGCTTGGTCGGCCCCTTCCCTAGTCGCCGCCACGTTGGCCAGCAACCCGCCGATTTCCATGACGAGCAGCGCGGCATCGTAATTGTAGGTCGGCACCTGCCCGGCGAGGCGAACCAGCGCCTCGTGCGCTTCGATCAGGCGAAGCTGGGCGGCACCTGACGTGTCGCGAAGCGCACCTGCCGTGACCATGCGTGCCGCTTCGACCGCGGCAAGCTGCCGCTCGCGGTCGGGCCGCTGGCCGATCGCCGGGGCCAGCGCTGCGCGCAGCGAGAAGTCGGGGTCGCCTTCGCGCAGCAGCCGCTCGAACAGCGGGTGGAGCGTGCCGAGGTCCTGCTCGGCAAAGGCCATCGCCGCACCGGGCGAGCCACCGGACGCCGCGACAGCTCCGGCCCGCGCGGCGCGGTCGAGCTGCGGCATCGCCGAGGCCAGCGCCCGGTCCACGTCCTCGTCCGACAGCGGCGCGAACCGCAGGATCAGGCAGCGCGAACGCACGGTCGGCAGCAGGCGTCCGAGGCGGTGCGTGACGAGCAGGAAGAAGGTCCCGGCGGGCGGCTCCTCCAGGCTCTTGAGCAGGGCGTTGACCGCGCTCTTCTCGAGATCGTCGGCGGCGTCGATGATCACTACCCGCCGCGGTCCCAGCGTCGGGCGGGTGAAGAGGCGGGCCTGCATCTGGCGGACCTGGTCGACCGAGATGCTGCGCTTGCGGGTGTAGGCCTTGCCGTCGTCGCGCTTCTTCGCCTCGTCATCGTTGGCCGGGAGCGGCTCGAGGACGAGAATATCGGGGTGGCTCTCCACGGGTGGCTGCGACACCCCGGGCACCGCGACCAGCTCCGCGGCGGCGGCAAGCGCGAAGCTCGCCTTGCCAAGGCCGCGCTTGCCGGTGAGGATCCAGCCATGGTGCATCCGCGCACCGGCCATGGCCGCGCGCCAGGTCCGCCAGGCGTGATCGTGGCCGAGCAGCGCGCTCATCCCAGTCGCTCCGCCACCAACGCAAAGATGCGGGCATGGACGGCGTCCGGCGCATCGTCGGCGCGGACTTCGGCGAAGCGGGCGGGCTCGGCCTCGGCCATGCGGCGGAAAGCGGCATCGACGCGGGCGTGGTACGCGGCCGGGCGGCCACCGATGGCATCGCTCGAGCCCTGGTCACGTAACGCGAGGCGACTGGCGGCCACCTCGGGCGCTACGGTGAGGAACAGCGTCAGATCGGGCAGCAGGCCCTCGCTGCCGATGCCGTGGAGCGCCATGACGTCAGCGTCCGAAAGCCCGCCACCACCGCCCTGGTAGGCGCGGCTGCTGTCGACGAAGCGGTCGCAGATCACCCACTGCCCGGCGTTCAGCGCGGGGCGGATCAGCCGCTCGACATGGTCGGCGCGGGCGGCGGCGAAGAGCAGGGCCTCGGCGCGCGGCCCCCAGCCTTCGCCCGGCGGGCCGAGCAGCAGCGCACGGATCGCCTCGGCCCCCGGCGTGCCGCCCGGTTCGCGGGTCATCACCACGGCGCGGCCTTGCGCGCCAAGTGCCTCGGCCAAGAGCCGCGCCTGGGTCGACTTGCCCGCGCCTTCGCCGCCCTCGAAGGCGATGAACCTGCCCCGCGTCACAGCCCCAACAGCCCCAGAAAACCGTTACGTAACCGGTCGAACCAGCTGCCGGCGGGCACGTCGCTGCCGGCGACCAGCGGCATCTCGACCCGCTCGCCCCCCTGGTACGTAACGACCAGCTGGCCGATGTCCTGTCCCTTGGCGATGGGAGCCTCGAGTGGTCCGCGATAGCGCATCGAGAGCGTATAGACCGGCTTCTCCCCCGGCGACACCGTGAGATAGAGCAGGCGCGGCGCGACGGCGGTTACGTAACGCTCCGCGCCGCCCTGCACCTCGGCCTTGCCGATCCGCGCGCCCGCCTCGAACAGCCGCTCGATGTCCCATCCGGCATAGGCCCATTCGACGAACGCCCGCGATTCGTCTCGGCGGACCGGGGCGCGGTCGTAGCCGGCGACGACCATGATCACCCGCCGGCCGTTGCGGAGCACGGAGCCGACGAAGCCGTACCCCGCCTCGTTGGTGAACCCGGTCTTGATCCCGTCCGCCCCGGCGGTGACGCCGTAGAGCGGGTTGTGGTTGGGCTGGTCGATGCCGTTGTAGCTCATCCCGGCATGGCCGAAGTAGTGCTTGTAGAGCGCGGGGTGCCGCTCGATCATTGCGCGGGAAAGCGCGGCCAAGTCGGCGGCAGAAACAAAGGTGCGGCCCTCGTCCATCCAGCCGTTGGGCGTGTTGAAGTGGCTGTCGCGCATACCCAGCGCGCGGGCCTTCTCGTTCATCAGCCGGGTGAAGGCGGGCACGCTGCCGGAAATCCCCTCGGCGAGCACGATACAACCATCGTTGGCGGAAACCGTGATGATTCCCTTCAGCAGGTCGTCGACCGAAACCTCGCTGTTCTCGGCCAGGAACATGGTGCTGCCGACGTTGTGCCAGGCGCGGAATGCCGGAGTGGAGACGCGGAAGCGCTGGCGCGGGTCGAGCTTTCCCTCCCGGATCAGTTCGAACGCGACATAGGCGGTCATCACCTTGGTCAGCGAGGCGGGGACGAAGCGTCGGTGGCTGTCGCGCTCGAACAGCACTCGGCCCGATCCGGCGTCGAGCATCAGCGCGATCGGCGCGGTGAGCGACTGCTGCGGCGAGAGGAACGGCGCGGGCTGCGCCAGCGCCGGAAGCGGCGCGAGCGCGATGAGGAACCCGGCAAGCAGACGTTTCGGCAAGGACACGACCCAGACACCACGGGCGCGCTCCTTGCAGGCAGGCTAGGGCGCGCGCACCACCCGGGCATCGGCATAGCCCGCGGCCTTGACCTTCGCCAGAGCGGCATTGGCCGAGGCTGTGGATGCCAGCGGCCCGACGCGCACGCGCCAGAGCTTGCCCGCGGCCGAGACCGTTCCGCCGATTGCTTTCGCGGCAGCGTCGGCGCGCTCCTTCGACGAGAACGCCGCCGCTTGGACGAACATGCCGGAGTGGCTGGAGGCCGGAGTCGGTGCTGCGGCGGGCTTTGGCTCCGGTTTGGGTGCGGCCTTGGGTGCCGGAGCCGGAGCAGCAGCGACTGCGGCAGGTTTGGGCTCTGTCTTCGCCGCGGCGGCAGGTGCTGGCGCGGCCACAGCAGGCACCGGGCCGGTCTTGGCCAGCGTGCCCGGCGCCAGCACCGGCGAGGTCGCTAGCGGCGCGGGCTCTATTCCCGGCTTCAGTGCCCCGGCAGGCGCGGGCGGCAGCTTGCGCACCAGCACGGCGAGCAGGCCCTTGGGGGTTTCCATCCGTTCGGGCGCAGTTTCGCCGGCGCGGAGCCGGGCGCGCTCGGTTTCGGGCGGATTGACCCGCCGCACCCGCACCGCGACCGTCGCGCCTTGCGGCAGGCCGAGCTGCGCCCAGGCGGCAGGCGAAAGGTCGACAAGATCCGGCCCGCTCATCGGCCCGCGCCGATCGAGCCGGACGAGGATGGTCCGCCCCGAATCGAGCGAGGTCACCTCGACATAGCTCGGCAGCGGCAGGGTGCGGTGCGATCCGGAAATGCCGTTGCCGTCGGCCTGCATCGCCGCATAGCCGACCTGGTCGTAATTGAGGGTGTCGGCAGGCGTGTAGGTTACGCCGTCGATTTCGAACGGATCGCCCAGCACGCGCGGATAATCGCCTTCCGGTCCGGCGGTTTGCGAAATGGCGGAGGCGGACAGCGAAACCGCCGCGACAGCGGCGAGAAACGGGGCGATCCGGCTAGCGGTTAATCTCATCTGCAAGCAATCCCACGGACAGAGCGTAGAAGTTCGAGCAGTTGTAATCGAGGATAACCCTATAATTTCCGGTTAGCAGGTAGCCGGTCTTGCCTTGCCCATCGGGTTCGAGCAGCGTCGCCAGCACATCGTCACCCGGCCAGGCGGCGGTTTTCGGCACGATTCCCAGCGCGCGCCACTCGCGCATGGTCTTCCATCCGCTGTGGCGCTGGAACACCCGGGTGCAGCGCGGGCTCTCCAGTGACGTGCCGAGCGCGGCGCGGTTGAGCTCGCCCGGGACGGTCACGGCAAACCCCCACGGCTGCCCGGGACGCCAGCCAGCATCGTGGAAATAGTTGGCGATCGAGGCGAGCGTATCGGCCCGGCTCGCCCAGATGTCGGCAAAACCGTCACCGTCGCCGTCTTCGGCCACGCGCAGGTAAACGGACGGCAGGAACTGCGGGTTGCCGAACGCGCCGGCCCAGCTGCCGACCATCTTGCCGCGCGGCACCCCGCGGTCGATCATTTTGAGTGCGGCGACGAATTCGTCGGCAAAGAGGTCGCGGCGGCGGCCTTCGTAGGCGAGCGAGGCCAGCGCGCGCGGCAGGTCGAAGTTGCCGGTGTAGCTGCCGTAATTGGTTTCGTGCCCCCAGATCGCCAGGACGATCGGACCCGGAACCCCGTACTTGCGCTCGAGCGTGCCGAGCTGCCCGGCTGTTGCCGCAAACTGCCGCCGCCCGCCGCCGATCCGCGCGGCATCGACATGGGTGCGGCGATAGGGTTCGAACGGCGCGATCGTGGTGCTGGTACCGCCCGGCTGCGCGCGGTCGAGCTCGATCACCCGCTTGTTCAGGGTCATTCCGCCGGTCACCGACGCGATCGTCGATTCGCGCACTCCGGCGGCGCGGGCCTTGGCCGAGAGAAGCTGGAGATAACCCTGGAAACCCGCCTCCTCGCCATCCAGCTGCGCCTGTGCGGGACCCGCCAAGGTCAGGACCAGCGCGGCGGCGAGCGCGGCGCGAAGCGGAAATCGCAAGGAAAAGGAAGCCATCCGCAGGACTGTCGCACACGGGGGAAAGCTTGTGAATCCCCTTTGCGACCATGCGTTCCGTCGCTATCGGGAACCGCGACGGACAGGTGGCCGAGTGGTTTAAGGCAGCGGTCTTGAAAACCGCCGTGGGTGCAAGCTCACCGTGGGTTCGAATCCCACCCTGTCCGCCAGTTTTCGACCGGGGTCTTGTCGCCCCGCTGGGTGGGACCATGACTGCGTGAGCGGATTTTCCGTAGCCATTCCGGCGTCTTCCTTCTTGTGCCAGCGGATGGCGGGCATTTCCGGCGTGGCCCGCGGCGTGATTCTCGCCGATCTCGAAGGCGCTTCACCGATCTGGATCGTGGCTGATCGCCCGGTGGCAGAAGACTGGCGCGAGAGCTTCCGGGTGCGCGAACGGGCGCTGCCCGACGTGCGGATCGTGGCTGAGGCGCCGGACGGCGCGGAGATGCTGCCGGGCGATCGTTATCCGACGCGCGAGGGCATGCGGGCGCTGCGCGAAACGGGTGCCTCGGCGCTGCTGGACGAGACCCTGTTCTGGCCCGCCGGGACGCCCCGCGAACTGACCTGGCGCACGCTCGTCGCGTCGATGAAGCCGAGCGAGGGCTGGGTCGGGCGCAACATCAACCGGCCGATCTCGTTCCGGATGTCGGCGCTGCTGCTGCGGACCGATGTATCGCCCAACGTCGTCACCTGGTTCACCTTTGCGCTGGCGGTGGTGATGTTCGCCGTGCTGGCGAGCGGCACCGTCTGGGGGCTCGCGCTCGGAGGGGCGCTGTACCAGGCGGTTTCGGTGATCGACTGCGTCGACGGGGATATCGCCCGCGTCACTTTCCGCACCAGCAAGTCCGGCGCGGCGCTCGATACCGCGCTCGACATGATCGCCAACCTCGGATTCCTGGTCGGCGTCGGGATCGGGATTGTCCAGGTCCATGGCTGGGCAGAGCTCGAAGTCGCGGTCGAAATGATCGTCGTGGCCGCCTGCGCGATGCTGCTGATGGCGACGCTGCTGCGGTTCGGCCCGCGGCGCGGCAGCTTCGACGTGCTCCGCGGCGCGCTGGAACAGCGTCTTGCGCCCCTCCCCCGGTTCCGCAGCGTCGTGATGACGGTGGAGAAGCTGTTCAAGCGCGATGCCTACGCCCTGTTCGCCGCCATGCTGTGCGTCAGCGGCCTGGCCTGGGCGATCCCGCGCGTCGGCCTGGCGGGGGTGTGCATCTGGCTCATCGCCATCGTCTGGTGCGCCCCGCTGATCGTCCGTGACAAGGACGGGGCGCTGCTTCCGGCCCACCTGAAAGCGCAGTAGTCCCCCGCCTCCCTGCGTTGACGCGGCGGGTTCCCGCCGATACGACGCGGCATCACTCCACGAGGCGGTCAAGGCGGACGAATGAAGGGTATCGTGCTCGCGGCGGGCAGAGGCAGCCGACTCGGACCCGCGACCGCATCCGTCCCCAAGCCGCTGATGGAAGTAGGCCGCCGCCGGTGCATAGACTTTGCGCTGGAGGCGTTGCTGGGGGTGGTCGACGAAGTCGTCGTCGTGACCGGACACATGGCCGACCAGGTCGAGGCGCACCTCGCGGCGCACTGGGCGGACCGGCCGGTGTCGAGCGTGCGCAATCCCGATCTCGAAGCCGGCAACCTGACGTCGCTGCGCGCGGCACGCGGCGCGATCGGCGGCGAGCCGTTCGTGGTCACGAACGCCGACCACCTGTTCCCCGCCGACATGTACACGGCGTTCTTCCGGCCCGGCGCGGGCGTATCCATAAGCTGTGAGCGGGATCGCACGATCCTCGGCGATGAAATGAAGGTCGTTGCACAGGGCACTGATCTAGAACAGATTTCCAAGACGCTTCCAACGTTCGACGGTGCCTACATCGGGACCACCTCGGTAGGCGGCGGGGCGAGCGCCGCCTACTGGGCCGCGTTCGACCGGGTGGCGTCCAGCGCGCCGCTCGCCAGTGCCTCGGTCGAGATGGTGCTGGCCGAACTCGCCCGCGATCCCGCAACCGCGCCGCAGGTCTGCTGGATCGAGGGACTGCGCTGGTTCGAGGTCGATACCGAAGAGGACCTCGCCCTCGCCCGCGCCGGTCTCGGCGCTTGACCCCGGCGGTACTCGTCTTCGATCTCGACGGCACGCTGGTGCCGACGATGGACGACTATGCCGACAAGGCGGCGAGCCTGATGGAAGCGGCGTTCGCCACGCCGTGGGCCGCCGCGCGCGCCGACTACTTCCGCACCTCGGGCCTGCCGTTCGAGAAGCAGCTCCGCGAGCTGTATCCGGACCGCGCCGACACCGACGAGGTGGCGCAGGCGTTCGAAGACTGGAAGGACGGCTACCTGCGCGGGCTGACCCTGGCCGACGCCACCGCCCGCCTGTTCAGCGACTGGCGCGAGCGCGGCCTGAAGATCGCGATCTCGTCGAACAACATGGAGCCCTATGTCGAGCGCATGGCCCGCGACTGGCCGGTGGACTGCGCGCTCGGCTACCGGCCGCGGGACGGCTACGGCAAGGGCGAGCATCACTTCCTGACGCTGGAAGAGCGCTTCGCCCTGCCCCGCTCGCGGTTCCTGTTCGTCGGCGATTCGCCTAACGACGCCCGGATCGCGGCGCGCTGCGGGGTGGCGTTCAGGGCACTGCTGACGAGCGCGTTCACGCCCGCCGACTTCACCGCGGTCGATCCGCAGATCGCGCTGATCTCGGACCTCGCGGAGCTGGCGGACCTGCCGGCAGTCTGACGGGTCTTCCCACGTCACGTCGTCATTGCGAGGCCGCGGGCCGCGGCAATCCCGAGCGTCCAGCACCAAGGATTGCTTCGTCGACATGCTCCTCGCAATAACGAGGATGGTTCAGATGTGCAGCGCGCGCCCATACGCGGCGAGCACGCTCTCGTGCATCGATTCGCTGATCGTCGGGTGCGGGAACACGGTGTTCATCAGCTCCGCCTCGGTCGTCTCGAGCGTCTTCCCGACGACGTAGCCCTGGATCATCTCGGTGACCTCGGCCCCGATCATGTGCGCGCCGAGCAGTTCGCCGGTCTTGGCGTCGAACACCGTCTTCACGAAGCCTTCCGCCTCGCCCAGCGCGATCGCCTTGCCGTTGCCGATGAACGGGAAGGTCCCGGCCTTGACCGTATAGCCCGCCTCCTTGGCTTTCGCCTCGGTCATTCCGACGCTGGCGATCTGGGGATGGCAGTAAGTGCAGCCCGGGATATTGGCGCGGTCGAGCGGGTGCGGGTGGACGTCCTTGTTGCCGAGTTCCTGTGCGATCGCTTCGGCCGCGGTCACGCCCTCGTGGCTCGCCTTGTGCGCCAGCCACGGTCCCTCGGTCACGTCGCCGATCGCCCAGATGCCGGGGACGTTGGTGCGGCCATAACCGTCGACCTTGATGTGGAAGCGCTTGTCGGGCTCGATCTTGCACTCTTCGAGGCCGATGTTCTCGACATTGGGGGCAATGCCCACGGCGACGATGACGTGGCTGAATTCGCTTTCGGTGACAGAGCCGTCCTTGGCCTTGATGGCCGCCTTGATGCCCTTTCCGCCCTTCTCGATCTTCTGGACACCCGCGCCGGTCATGATCGTCATGCCCTGCTTTTTCAGCGCTTTCTCGAGGAACGCGGACACATCGGCATCCTCGACCGGGACAATCCGGTCCATCATCTCAACCACGGTCACTTTCGCGCCCATGTCGTTGTAAAAACTCGCGAATTCTATCCCGATAGCGCCCGAACCGATGACGAGCAGGTCGGTCGGCATTTCCTTGGGAGTCATCGCATGGCGATATGTCCAGATCTTCTCGCCATCGGCCTTGGCGAACGGCAGGTCGCGCGCCCGTGCGCCGGTCGCGATGATGATATGCTTCGATTCGAGCGTTTCGGTGCCCTTGTCGCCCGTCACCTCCAGGTTGCCCGGAGCGACGAGCTTCCCGGTACCCATGTGGACGGTGATCTTGTTCTTCTTCATCAGGTGCGTGACGCCCTGGTTGAGCTGCTTGGCCACCCCGCGCGAGCGCGCGACCACCGCGCCGAGGTCTGCGCTCACCCCGCTGGCCGAGAGGCCATAGTCCTTGGCGTGCTGCATGTAGTGAAAGATCTCGGCCGAGCGGAGCAGCGCCTTTGTCGGAATACAGCCCCAGTTGAGACAGATCCCGCCGAGCAGCTCGCGCTCCACGATCGCGGTCTTCAGGCCCAGCTGCGCCGACCGGATCGCCGCGACGTAACCGCCGGGGCCGGAACCGAGAACGATCACGTCATACTGGGACACAGGCACTTCCTTTCAGGGGTCAACCGGCCGTTACGGCCACGTAGGTACTGGCGACCCAGCCCGAGCGGCAGGGTCCGGAATAAGCAGTCTTGCGGGCGACCGGCGATGATGTGCCGCAGGCCGAAACGGACTGGCCGGCGGCGGGATAGACCACCCCGGCCCACTTCCCGTCCTTGGTCGAATCGCACAGGATCACGACCTGCCCGTTCTTGAGCCTGTCGACCTCGGGCGAGGCGGTGCCCGGGGCGCTGCGGACCGAGAGGACCATGTCCCCCTCATCGCGCAGGCCGCGGACTTCGCCCTGCGAACCGCAGGCGTCGTATTCGGGGCCGTCGATGCCGACGGTGACCGGCTTGGCCGTGGGCGGGGCGGCCTGGACCGAAGTGAGGGGAAGCAGCGCGGCGGCGGCGAGCGCAGCGGCACGGGCGAATGGGCGTGACTGGGTCATCATGCCGCGTCCAATAGCGGATCGTCGATGTCGGCGTGCTGAATGGCGCCTGCGAAGCGATGGAGCGCAAGTAGCCAGGTCATCGCCGTGACAAGGCCGTAGGTCATGCCTACCCACGGAAAATCCGGGCTCTCCTGCGCGGCACCGAACAGCGCACCACCCGCAACCGCAAGGACGACGGCAATGCCGACAACCACAAGCCATTTCACTTTCGCTGCTCGCAGGACGAAGGACAGCGGAACTGCCAGCACAAGCAACCCGCCGAGCACGAAGAAGACCGCAAACATTGCCGCGAACAGTGCCAACAGTAGGCCTTTCAGGAACGCATCTTCGCCCCCCTGAACAACCGACAGGCCCGTGAACACAAGGATCGAGCTGATCAGCGACGCCAACACGGCCACCGCCGGAACCAGCCACAGCAGGTTCACCCCCAAGCGGGGCGCGAACGTCTCGCTGAGCCGCCCCCCGGCCACGACTTATGCAACCAGCCCGAGCGGGTTCTCGATCAGGTTCTTGAGCGCCTGCATCAGCTCCGCCCCGTCCGCGCCGTCGATGGCACGGTGGTCGAAGCTGCCGGTGGCGCTCATCACCGTGGCGATCGAGAGCGCGCCGTCGACCACGTAGGGCCGCTGCTCGCCCGCACCGACGGCGAGGATCATGGCCTGCGGCGGGTTGATCACCGCGTCGAAGCTCTTGATCCCGAACATCCCGAGGTTGGAAAGGCTCGCGGTGCCGCCCTGGTATTCATGCGGCTGCAGCTTGCCCTCGCGGGCGCGGCCCGCCAGTTCCTTCATCTCGGTCGCGATGGCGGAGACCGACTTGGACCCGGCATCGACAATGATCGGGGTAATCAGCCCCGACGGCGCGGCGACGGCAACCGAAATATCGGCACGCTTGTAGGTCCGCAGCTCGTCCCCGGCGAAGCTGACGTTGCACTTCGGTGTCTGGACCAGCGCCTTGGCCAGCGCCTTGATGATCAGGTCGTTGACCGAAAGCTTCACGCCCTGCGGCTCGAGCGCCTTGTTCAGGTCGCCGCGCAGCTTGAGAAGGGCGTCGAGGCGGATGTCCACCGTGAGGTAGATATGCGGGATCGTCTGCTTCGCCTCGGTCAGGCGGCGGGCGATGACCTTGCGGACGTTGTTGAGCTTCTGCGCCTCGTACGGAATGCCGAAGTCCGGGATCGCGGCCGGTGCGGGCGCGGCGGCAGGCGCCGCAGCGGGGGCCGCCGCCGCCGGGGCAGCCGCGGCCTTGGCCGGAGCCGTTGCTGCCGGAGCCGCGCCAGGCTTTGCGCCGTCGACGTCGGCGCGGATGATCCGGCCGTTGGGGCCGGTGCCCTTCACCGCGGAAAGATCGACGCCCTTGTCGGCCGCGATCCGCTTGGCCAGCGGGGAGGCAATGACCCGGTCACCCTTGGCCGCAGGTGCTGCGGACGGCGCAGGCGCGGGAGCAGCCGGTGCGGCCTTAGCTGCAGGAGCAGGAGCAGGAGCAGGAGCAGCAGCAGCAGCAGCAGCAGCAGGAGCAGGTGCCGGCGCGGCCTTGGCCGCAGGAGCCGGAGCCTCATCCTCGTCATCGCCCGCCAGCATCGCAATCACGGTGCCGACCTTCACGCCCTCGGATCCCTCGGCGACCTCGATCGCCGTGATCGTCCCTTCGTCGACCGCCTCGAATTCCATCGTCGCCTTGTCGGTCTCGATCTCGGCCATGATGTCGCCGGACGAAACCTTGTCGCCCACCTTGACCAGCCACTTGGCGAGGGTGCCCTCTTCCATGGTCGGGGACAGGGCGGGCATCTTGATCGCGATGGGCATGGGCGCAGTCCTGGGTTTGGCAGGGGGCGCCCGTTGCGGCTCCCCCATGCCGTAAGGTCATTGCCATTTCCCAACCAACGCCCTCGGGGTCAAGGGGCAAGGCGCTTGCACGTCATACGAATTCGCCCGATATCAGTCCCCGGAGGGGCCGATGTCGCAGCGCGTATACCTTGTGGTGATGGACGAGACCGAGGAATCGAGCCTTGCGCTGCGGTTCGCGGCCCGGCGCGCCACCCGCACCTCCGGTGCGGTCCACATCCTCGCGCTGGTCCCGCGACAGGATTTCGTCGCGTTCGGCGGGGTCCAGGCGACCATCGAGGAGGAGGCGCGCAGCCGCGCCGAAGTGCTTGCCACCACCGCCGCCGGAAGCATCGCCAGCGAGGCCGGGCTGATGCCGGTGATCTCGGTGCGGCAGGGCGACGGTCCGCAGGTCGTGCGCGACTACCTGAAGGAACACCCGGAGGTTTCCGCACTGGTGCTCGGCACCGCCGCCGACGGTCCGCCGGGACCGCTGGTCGCGCACTTCGTGACCCACAATCCCGGCCAACTGCCCTGCCCTATCATGATCGTGCCCGGTGCACTGGCAGTGGAGCAGCTCGACCAGGTGACCTGACGGCGCGGAAATACGCTGTCCTACACGCGCGGCCCCTGCCAGACTTTGGGGCCGCTCTTTCACATGGTTGGGAATCGACGCTCCGGACGCGTTTTCGCGCGTGGGTGTAACCTGTCGTGCGGTAATCAAGCTCTTGGAATTGCGCCATGTTCCTGGGTGACACGGTGTCATCCTGTGTCACCCCGAGTATCATCACTTCCCTCGTCATTGCGAGGCCGCAGGCCGAGGCAATCCAGAAGGCGCACGCACTGCCTGGATTGCTTCGTCACTACCCTCTTCGCAATGACGAAGAGGGTTATGGACCGATGGTGCCGATCTACCGCTTGCGCGACTGGTGGCGGATATTGCCCGGACGGCCGCGCTTGCCCTGTTTGAAGCCGCCGGGTTTGCCGCCGCTCTTGCCGAACGGCTTGCCGCCACGTCGCTCGATCCGGGCGACGCCGGCGCCGAGATCAGGCGGCTCGAACTTGAGCGCGCCGGTCAGCGGATTAGCCTCGGCCAGACGCAGCTGGAGGATCTGGCCGACCGTGTAGCGGTCGCCCGAAAGCTCTCCTTCCAGCGCCCGGCCCTTCTCGTCATACTCGAATCGCTCTGCACCAAGCACCGACACCGGGACCAGCCCGTCGCCGCCGAGCCCGATGATCGTCGCGAACAGGCCGAACTTCTGGACGCCGGTCACGCGGGTTTCGAAGACTTCGCCGACCTTGCCGGAGAGCCATGCGGCGACGTAGCGGTCGATGGTTTCGCGCTCTGCCTCCATCGCCCGGCGCTCGGTGTTGCTGATCGCCTCGCTCACCCGGGTGAGATCCTCGCGGTCCGCATCGGACAGGCCGGAATGCGCCGGAACCTCGCGCGCCTCTGGCCGGGGTTGCTCGAGGCCATAGGCATCGACCAGCGCGCGGTGGACGAGAAGGTCGGAATAGCGCCGGATCGGCGAAGTGAAGTGCGCGTAGCTGCCCAGCGACAGGCCGAAGTGACCGGCATTGCGCGGGCCGTAATAGGCCTGGGTCTGGCTGCGCAGCACCGCTTCCATGACGAGGGCCTTCTCGGTCTCGTCCGAAATGTCCTTGAGCATGCGGTTGAACAGCGACGGCGTGATCACCTGTCCCAGCGCCAGCTTGCGGTCGAAGGTCGCGAGGTATTCCTTGAGCGCAACGAGCTTTTCCCGGCTCGGCGGTTCGTGAATCCGGTAGACGACCGGCGCGACCTTCGCCTCCAGCGCCTTGGCCGCGGCGACGTTGGCGGCGATCATGAAGTCCTCGACCACCCGGTGCGCGTCGAGCCGTTCGCGCAGCGCAACCTCGGCGATCTTGCCATGCTCGTCGAGCACGACCCGCCGTTCGGGAAGTTCGAGTTCGAGCGGGTCGCGGGCACCGCGCGCCTTTTCCAGCGCGCGCCATGCGGACCAGAGGTGAAGCAGCGCCTCGCCTGCCCGGCCCTCGTCGATCCGCGCCTGCGCCTCCTCGTAAGCGATGACTTCAGCGATTCGGACCAGCGCGCGGGTGAAGCGCCAGTCCCTGACTTGGCCGTGCGCGTCGATGGTCAGGTGGCAGGCCATCGCCGCCCGGTCCGCGCCGGATTTCAGCGAGCAGACCTCGGCCGAAAGCACCTCGGGCAGCATAGGTACGACGCGGTCGGGGAAATAGACCGAGTTGCCGCGCTTGCGAGCCTCGCGGTCGAGGGGGCTGCCGGGGCGGACATATAAGCTGACGTCGGCAATGGCGACGACCGCCTGCCACCCACCTTCGTTCGACGGATCGGGGTCGGGCGCGGCCCAGATCGCGTCATCGTGGTCGCGGGCATCGAGCGGGTCGATCGCCACGATCGGCAGGTGACGCAGATCCTCGCGGGTCGCCTCGCTCAACGGGAGCCGGGCGGCGATTTCGGCCTGGGCGAGCGCCTCCTCGCCGAAGCTGTCGGGGATGCCGTACTTGTGGATCGCGATGAGGCTGAAGGCGCGGGGCAGCAGCGGGTCGCCCAGCACTTCGGTGACCTTGACGCCCGAGCGCGGCGAGCGGCCGGCGGGCTCGGCGAGCACCAGTTGCCCGGCCTCCGCCCCGCCGAGGTCGGCGATCGGCGAGGAATTGCGGATGCGTTTGTCCACGGGCGAGAGCCAGCCCTTGCCCGAGGCGTCGATCTCGACGACCCCGAGCACCTGCTCGGTCGAATTGGGCAGCTTCTTCATCGGGTGGGCGATCAGCCCGCGCCCGGCTTCCTCGGTGCGGGCGAGCACGCGGTCGCCCTTGCGCAGCGCCGGCCCCTTCTTGCCGCGCTCGATCACCCGCAGGCGCGGCGGCGGGGCACCGTCGTCGGGTCGCCAGGTGTCGGGAATGGCGATCGCTTCGCCGTCGTCGGTGTCGACGATGCGCAGGACGGTGACCTTCGGCACCCCGCCCATCCGGTGGAACGCGCTGCGGTTACCGTCGATCAAGCCCTCGTCGGCCATGTCGCGGAGCAAGGCCTTGAGCGCGATCTTTTCCGCGCCCTTGAGCCCGAAGTGCCGCGCAATCTCGCGCTTGCCCGCCGGCTCTTCGCTCGTTGCGATGAAATCGAGAACCTGGGTCCGCGTGGGAAGACCGGGCGGCGGGGCGTTTGGGCGAACCATCCGCGGCATGTGCGCCCCCGGCCGGGGAAACTCAACCGCCGTCGGCGCGGCGAACGTCGAAAAAGTCCTGGGCGATGCCGACGGGATCGTCGAGCACCTCGGTCAGGTATTCTTCCTGCCCGCACATGACCTGGGCGAGTCGTTCGAGGATCGTGCCCTTGGTCACCGCCCGCCACTCGCCGACGGCTTCGGTATCCTCGAGGCGCACCTCGTCGTGGAAGAACTTGGTGTGGAGGTCCTGCACCTCCATCGCGTCGCAGTTCACCGCGCGCTTCATCAGCAGGATGTTCCAGTCCTGCCCGTCCGGACTGTCGACGATGCTCATGGTCCAGCCGGTGACGTTACGCCCGGTGCGGCTGAGGCTGGCCTCGTCGACCAGCATGATCGTCTTGCCGGCCTGGACGTCCGATTCGGCCGCGCCGCGCCAGCGCTCGGCGGCGGCGGGCGTGGCGGCCAGCAGGGCCGGGAGAAACAGCGCCAGCCTAGCCATCTGCCCCGGCGCGCGTCGGCAGCAGGCCGATGACCGCGACCAGCAGCAGCGGAACCCATCCTAGCAGGGACACCGAGCTATAGGACATGGAGTTGACCTGTCCGCCCGCCATGCCCGCCTTCATGGCCGCGACAATCCTGTCCATTTCGGCCGGGAGCCGCGCCAGCGCGAGCCCTTGCGCTGCCAGCGGGACCAGGCCAAGCCAGCCCGAATAGCCGGCATCATGCAACCGCCGGACAATCGCCGCGGCGAGCAGCACGGTCATCAGGGCGGCGCTGCCGATGCTCACCCAGACAAGCGCATGCATGTAGTCCGCCATGCCTGAAGCCATGACCGCCTCTGCCGCCGCGCCCCCATCGGGGTTTCGGCCCGCTTCGATCATGCTTGCCGTCATCGAAACGAAGAAGGGTATGGTGAATGCCATCGTGACCAGCGTCGCCAGGATGTAGACCGCGAGAAACCACCACCAGAACGTCGGACGATTGTCCCGCCCGGAAAAGCGCAGCAATCCGCGAAACCCGTTCCTGACCGCCTCAATCATTCCTGCCCCCTGCCCTCGTTCAATACGCCCGCGCCACGAGGATCCGCTCGACCGCCGGCTCGCCGGTGAACGGGCAAGGCCCTTCGGCCGGCGCCGCGTCGAGCGGAGTGTTGCGGATCGTGAGTTTCAGCGCCTTGAGCGTCTCCACCACCGTGTCGAGCGCCGCGCCGGTCGGTTTCGACCACGACAGTTCGACCCAGCCGGGGAACTTGCGGTCTTCGGCGAAATAGGCCTTGAGCCCGGCAAGGTCGGTTACGTCACGGACGATCGCGGCGTCGCGTCTGGCCGCCGCTTCGGTGTGGAGCGAATGCTGGATGTCCGCAAGGTGCGCAGCCGCCTCGCCGACGAAGGCATCGCGCCCCATCGCGGCAAAGTTGACCTTGCCGTCCTCGCGCCACAGCTGGTCGCGGCGCAGGACCGAGACCTGCCCGCCTTCGGCATCGCGCCCGCCGATCTCGAGGATCAGCGGCACGCCTTTCTTGACCCAGGCCCAGCGCTTCTGCGTGGCCTTGCCGGGGCGCTTGTCGAGCAGCACGCGGATCGGTTCGCCCAGCGCCGACTGCCGGGCGAGCGCGGCGCGAAGGCTCTCGCAGTAGGCGAGCAGGGCCTCGTCACCATCGTTGTCGCGGAGCATCGGCAGGATCACCACCTGCTGCGGCGCAATGCGCGGCGGCACGCGCAGCCCGTCGTCGTCGCCGTGGGTCATGATCACGCCCCCGATCATCCGGGTCGAGACGCCCCAGCTGGTGGTGTGGCACAGCGTCTGCTGGCCTTCCTTGTCCTGGTAACGGATGCCCGCCGCCTCGGCGAAGCCGGTGCCGAGGTAGTGCGAGGTGCCGGCCTGGAGGGCCTTGCCGTCCTGCATCATCGCCTCGATCGAGTACGTCGCGACCGCGCCCGGGAAGCGCTCGTTCTCCGGCTTGGCGCCGGCGATCACCGGCATCGCGAGAACCTCTTCGGAGAAGCTGCGATACATCTCCAGCGCGCGCATCGTTTCCTTCATCGCGTCCGCCTCGTCGGCGTGGGCGGTGTGGCCTTCCTGCCAGAGAAACTCGCTGGTGCGCAGGAACATCCTCGTGCGCATTTCCCAGCGGACGACGTTGGCCCACTGGTTGGTGAGCAGCGGCAGGTCGCGCCACGACTGGATCCACCGGCTCATCGCCGCACCGATCACGGTTTCGGAAGTCGGGCGGACGACCAGCGGTTCTTCGAGCTTCGCCTCGGGATCGGGGACGAGGCCGCCCTTGCCGTCACTCACCAGCCGGTGATGGGTGACGACCGCCATTTCCTTGGCAAAGCCCTCGACGTGTTCCGCCTCCTTGGCGAAATAGCTCAAGGGTATGAACAGCGGGAAATAGCAGTTCTCGACGCCCGCCGCCTTGATCTCGGCGTCCATGACGTGCTGGATGCGTTCCCACATCCCGTAGCCCCACGGCTTGATGACCATGCAGCCGCGCACGCCGGATTCCTCGGCAAGCTCGGCTTCGGCAATCACAGCCTGGTACCACTGGGCGAAGTCGTCGTCCCGCTTGACGGGAAGCGCGTGCTTGATCGTGACCTGATTCATCGCGCCCGGTTAGCGCGTGATGCCGGCTTTGGCGAGATTGCGCGGCCGCTTACTTGGCGAGCGCGTCGAGTTTCTTCTGCATTTCCGCCATCTGGGCACGCAGTGCGGACAGCTCCTCGTCACCCGAGGCGGCTTTCGGCGCTTCCGAGTCCTTTGCGGTCGGCACGAAGGCGGCGGCGGCGGCCTTGAACATTTCCATGTTGCGCTGCGCTATCTGGGCGAGCGGATTGGAGCCGATGCTCTCCTCGATGGCCTTGCGCATCTTGGCCTGATTCTCGCGGAAATGCTCCATCGAGGCTTCAAGATAGCCCGGAAGCAGCGCCTGCATCGAATTGCCGTACATCGCGATCAACTGGCGCAGGAAGTTCGTCGGCAGGATCTGCTCGCCGCCCGCTTCCTCGTCCATGATGATCTGCGTGAGAATGGAATGGGTTATATCTGCGCCCGTCTTGGCGTCGACAACCTGAAACTCGACCCCGTCACGTGTCATCTGCGCCAGATGCTCGAGCGTGATGTAGCTGGACGAGTGCGTATTGTAGAGCCGGCGGTTGGCGTACTTCTTGATGATGATCGTGCCGCCGGCCTTGGCCTTGTCCGTCATGGAGTCGCGCCCCTGTCGCAATGGATGCTGCGTTTTAGCAGATGCAATATGTGCAGCGCAACAAAAGCCTGTAAATGCTATCCGTTTCCGAACCTGTCACCCAGCAGGGTAAACAATTCATACTGGCTGAGCCCGGTGGCCTCGCTGGCTGCCACGGGATCATAGTCGACGCTTAACCAGTCCCCTTCACCGCATTCGGGCGCATCGCTCAGGTCCACGACGGTCATGTCCATCGAGATCCGGCCGAGCGAAGGCAAGGTCTTGCCGGCGAACGAGAACTGTCCTTTCCCCGACCAGCAGCGAAGATAGCCGTCAGCATAGCCCAGCGCGATCGCACCGACGCGCATCGGTCGCTCGGCAACGAACGTTCCATTGTAGCCGACGGGGTCTCCGGCGGCGATTTCGCGGACCTGCAGAACAGCAGCTTCGGGCCATGCGACCTGGCGCAAGTGCGGTGCCATCTCAGGGCGCGGGATCCCGCCGTAGAGCGCCAGGCCGGGCCGGGTCAGATCGGCCAGATATGATTTGCCGAGGCTGATTCCCGCGCTGTTGGCGAGGCTGTAGCGGACCGCCTTCACCGCCCGGCGGACCTCGTCGAACCGGGCAAGTTGCCCTAGGTTCTGCGGCACGTCCTCGTCCGCGCTTGCGAGATGGCTGAGGCAGGTGACGATATCGAGCTGCGAGACGGCCTCGTCCCCCATCTCGGCCAACGGCAGCCCGAGCCGGTTCATGCCGGTGTCGACCATCAGGTCGCAAGGTCCGCCACCCGCATCCAGCCAGCGGCGCACCTGCGGCAGGCTGTTGAGCACAGGGCGTACTCCGCTGGCTCTCGACCAGGCGACGTCGGCCTCGTTCAATGGACCATGCAGCACCGCGATCTCTTCGGCAGGTACCGCGCCGAGCAATTTGGCGGCCTCGCTCCAGTGGGCGACGAAGAAATCCCTGCAACCGGCATCGCGCAGCACGGGAACCGCGCGCGCTGCGCCCATGCCATAGGCGTCCGCCTTCACCGCCGCAGCAGCCCGCGCCGTCCCCGACAGCCTGTCGAGCGCGCGCCAGTTATCGGCGAGAGCCTCTCCGTCGATCCGCAGGCGCAGGGCGGCCGGGGGGACCGGCGGGAGGCTGGACAAGGTCAGGCGCTTTCGTCGGCGAAGTCGGTCGGCGGCCCGCCCTTGAGGCCCCACAGCGCGACCAGGAACGCGACAAGGACAATGACCCAGGTGTACCACAACCCGGCATAAGGATCGCCGGTACGGGCGACGATGTATCCCGAGATCAGCGGCAGGAACCCGCCGAAATAGCCGGTGCCGATATGGTAAGGAATGGACATCGAGCTGTAGCGGATGCGCGGCGGGAACATCTCCGCAAGCAGGGCCGCGACAGGCCCGTAGGTCGCGCCCGACAAGGCCATGAGCGCGAGCAGGCCGAGCAGGATGATTGCGGTCTGGCTCAGCGAAGGCACGACCTTGGCGAAGTCGTAGCCATAAGGCTGGAGCAGGCCCTGCACCGCACCGGCCCGTGCCTTCTTGTCGGCCCACGGATAGCCATCGAGGGCAACCGGTGCTCCGCCCACAGTCAGGGCGAGATCGGGTGCGGTTGCGCGGGTATAGGACACGCCCGTGGCGGTCAGGTCTGCGAGAAGCTTGCCGCAGTTGGTGGCCTGCTCGGACGCAATTGGATCATAGGCGCAGTCAGGCCCGCTGACGACGACCGGGCTGCGCGCGGCGGCTTCCGACAGACCGGGATTGGCCGCGCCGCCGATCATCCAGAAGATCGGGAAGAGCAGGAGCAGCGTGACCGCATAACCTACCACGATCGGCTTCTTGCGCCCGACCTTGTCGGACCAGTGGCCGAATACCAGGTAGAACACCATGCCCACCGCGGCCCCGACGCCGACGATGATGTCGGCGGTCGATTCCTCGACCCGCATCGCCGACAGCAGGAAGCTGCGCGCCGAGAAGGTGGCGGTGTACCAGATCACCGTCAGGCCGGCAGCTATGCCGAACAGGGCGATGAAGATCCGGCGCTTGTTCTTCGGGTAGGTGAAGCTTTCGACGAAGGGATTGCCCGAAAGCTCGCCTTCCTCCTTCATCGCCTTGAACACCGGGCTCTCGTTGAGCTTCAGCCGCATCCACAACGAGATCGCGAGCAGCGCCAGGCTGAGCAGGAACGGCACCCGCCAGCCCCACTCCGCCCAGACGTCCGCCGGCATCAGCGCCTTGCTGGCAAGGACGACGACCAGGCTCAGCACGAAGCCGCCGACCACGCTCGCCTGGATATAGCTGGTGTAGTAGCCGCGCCGCCCGCCGGGCGCGTGTTCCGCGACATAGATGGCCGCGCCGCCGTATTCACCGCCGAGCGCCAGGCCTTGCAGTACACGCAGGAGCAGAATGATCGCAGGCGCTGCAATGCCGATGGTGGCTGCCGATGGAATCAGGCCTACTCCGGCTGTCGCGATGCCCATGAGGGTCACGGTGACGAGGAACGTGTACTTTCGCCCCAGCTTGTCGCCCAGATAGCCGAACAGGATTGCGCCGAGCGGGCGGAACCCGAAGCCGACGGCGAACCCCGCCCAGACCAAGAGCAGCTCAAGCGTCTCGTTGCCGGCCGGGAAAAACGTCTTGCCGATGATCGCGGCGAGTGTGCCGTAGATGAAGAAATCGTACCACTCGAACACGGTCCCCGCAGACGATGCCGCGATGACCAGCCTGATGTCCGACGCACTCGGTTCCGCGCTATCCGCCATCGTGTCTCCCCTCCTGGCCAGGCCGCTCTAGCGGAGGCGCGGCCATCGCCGCAAGGGCGGCATCCCAGGCCAGGAGAATGGCACCGTGACGGGCAGGATAGGCGCGCGCTGCGGAGATGAGGTCGAGCCCGGGCCAGGGCGGCATCGATCCGTCGCCCGACAGCCATTCCGCGAGTCCAGCCCGGGTCGCGGCAATTTCTTCGCGCGTTCGGCCGACGCCATGGTCCGCGAATACGGCCGCCGCCGCCTGCCCGATGGCACAGGCATGGGGCCTGAGACCGAGCCGCACGATCCGCCCTTCTCCGTCGAGATCCATCGCGATCGCGAGGGTGCTGCCGCAACTGCGCGAGCGGGCCTCGCCCTTCCACGGCAACGCTTCGTCGAACGGATAGCTGGCGAGCCGCACGGCGCCGACGAGAACTTCCGGGGTATAGAGCACCCCGCCGCCGCTCGCCATCAGGCGCGCGACTTCGACTTGGGCGATGGCTTCTCGGCCGGCTCCTCGTCGTCGGCCTTGACCGCATCATGCCGCCGTTCCGCGATCAGGGTGACGAGGGCTTCGCTGGCGGAATTGATGAAGGGATAGGTCCGCGCCTGCGAAATCCAGTTCGGGCGGCCTTCCGGCCCCCAGACCACGTCATAGCCCAGCACCAGCACCGAGAACCCGAACACGACGATGATCAGGCCCTTGATCGCGCCGAAGCCGAAGCCCAGCACGCGGTCGATCGGGCCGAGCAGCGAGGTCCGGCTCGCAGTACCCATGCGCTGGGCGACGATCCGCACGGCGAAGTACGGGAGCAGCAACAGGATCGTGAAGGCCAGCACGCCGGCGCCGGTTTCGGTCGGCATGTGCGAGGCCAGGTATTCGGTGAGCGGGGTGTGTCCGAAGCGGATGGCGAAGATCGACGCCGCCCACGCGGCGAGGGACAGGATTTCCTCGACGAAACCCCGCATGAACCCGCCAATGGCCGCGATCCCGACCACCAGGAGCAAGACATAATCGAAACCCGTCATCCGCTACGAAACTAGGCCCCGCCCAGAATCCGGTCAACGAGATTTGGCACAAGCCGCAGTGGCGTATAACGCAGCCCGTCGCCGGATTTACCCGTTCCATCGGGCCCGCAGGCCGTGGCGAAGCCAAGCTTGGCTGCTTCCTTCAGCCGGATCCCGGCGTGAGCGACAGGGCGGACCTCTCCGGCAAGCGAGATCTCGCCGAACCAGGCGGAGTCTGCCGGGAGCGGCTTGTCGGCCAAGGCCGAGATGAGCGCGGCCGCAACCGCGAGGTCCGCCGCCGGATCAGTCAGCCGGTAACCGCCCGCGACATTGAGATAGACTTCCGCCGACGAGAAGCTGAGCCCGCAGCGCGCCTCCAGCACCGCCAGCAGCATGGCAAGGCGCGAACTGTCCCAGCCCACCACCGACCGCCGCGGGGTCGCCCCGCTGGCGATCCGCACGGTCAGCGCCTGGATCTCGACCAGCACCGGGCGGGTGCCTTCGAGAGCCGGAAACACCGCACTCCCCGCCACCGATTCCTCGCGGCCCGAGAGGAACAGCATCGACGGATTGGGGACTTCCGCGAGTCCGTGCCCCTCCATCGCGAACACGCCGATTTCGTCGACCGCGCCGAATCGGTTCTTGAGCGCGCGCAGGATGCGGAACTGATGGCTGCGCTCGCCCTCGAAACTCATCACCACGTCGACCATGTGCTCGAGCACGCGGGGGCCCGCGATCGAGCCATCCTTGGTGACATGGCCGACGAGCACCAGCGCGATGCCGTTTTCCTTGGCGTAGCGGATCAGCTCGAACGCGCAGCCGCGGACCTGGCTGACCGTGCCCGGCGCACCCTCGATCTGGTCCGAATGCATGGTCTGGATCGAATCGATGACAAGGAACGCCGGCGGTCGCATTCCGCCGAGCGTCGTGAGGATGTCGCGCACCGAGGTTGCCGAGGCGAGTTGGATCGGCACCTTGCCCAGTCCGAGCCGCTCGGCGCGCAGGCGAACCTGGTCGGACGCTTCCTCGCCGCTGATGTAGACGACGTCTCCGCCCCCACCGGCGATTCGTGCAGCGGCCTGGAGGAGCAGGGTCGACTTGCCGATGCCGGGATCGCCGCCCATGAGGATCGCAGAGCCGGGCACGAGCCCTCCGCCCAGCGCGCGGTCGAACTCCGCAAGCCCGGTTTTGCGCCGCTGCGGCAAGGCGACGGGCGTGTCGAGCGAGACGAACTGGAACGCGCGCCCGCCGCCCGAAAGATCGTGCTTGGCCGAAAACACTGTCTCCGGCGCTTCTTCCGCCAGCGAATTCCACTCGCCGCAATCGGCGCACTGGCCCTGCCAGCGGTGCGTGACACTGCCACAGGCCTGGCAGACATAGCGACGTTTGGGCTTGGCCATCGCCCAGCGTTAGCGCAGAACAGAGTGGGAACGCAAGCGTCCCTCCTCAGCGCGCCGTTACCCCATGCTAACCATGCGAATGGCAGGAGCGCTTAACTTCGCGGCGCTATTCTGGCGCTGCAATGCAGTTCGACATTAACCAGTTCGTCCGGGTCGACCCGAAGATGTACCGGCACTTTGCCGTGGTGACGCTGATCATCACCGCGTGTGTCGGCTTCTTCGCGGACACGGAAAATCGCGAGGCCGTCGCCGGCGAAATGGACCGGCGCGACCAGCAGGTCGAATTGCGCAAGGCCGAGGAAGCGAAGCAGGCGCGGGAGCACTCGACGTTCGAGAACCGCGCTGCCAGCGGTCCTGCGATGGCCGACGATGTCGGTGGAGGCTATGGCGCGCCGATGGACAACGGCGGCAGTCGCGGCATGGGGTCCTCGGTCATGCCGGCCAGCTATCGTCCGCTCGCACAAGCCTGTGGCCGGGCCGCGGCGGACCGCAATGCGCTTTCGAGGATGAGCCAGCCCCAGCGTGAGGCTTACCTCGCGAAGCTCGACGAGATGGATTGCTCGCGCAGCGCCAGCGAAAGCCAGCCGCACCAGCCGACCCAGTCGGAGATCAGCGCGCTCGCCGCAGCGTCGGCGGCGCGGTCGGGCTCGGGGTCGATCGACTAGCCGAAGCACTCGCGGGCAAGGTACGCCCGCGACTCCGCCCCGAACAGCGCCGCATGGCCATAAGCGGGGTGGTTGATCACCAGCATCGCCTGCCCTTCACCGCTCTTCCACGCCGCGACCTGTGCTGCCGTGAAATCGAAGTGAATGAAGTGCACTGCGCTGGCCTTGCCGTCGCTTTCGCGGGTGCGCTCGACATCGCCTTCGGGCCGGGCGGTGATCCGCTCGCTGCCGATCTGGATGTGGATGTGGCTCTCGACCCCGCCGATGGTGCGCAGGAACGCGTCGCGGCGGACCGGATCCTCGACCTCGAACAGCAGGGTCGCGGTCAGTTCGCTGCCCTTGGGGACCATCGGGTCATAAGCCCGCAGCTCATCGGCCAGCTGTTCTTCGCCGCCCTTCTCGATCCGCAGCATCTCCTGGATCTGGAGCCACATCGAATCCCACGACTCGAACAATGCCGTCGCGTTGGGACCGACCGCAAGGCTGGTCAGCTTCTTGCGCAGGATCGCTTCCTGCTTCTTGTCGGCCCGGATCAGCTCGTACTGGTCGAGCGGGAGGATGTCTTCTGCGGTGATGGTGTGTTGGCTGCGGGGCATCTTACAATCCATAGGCCTTGGCCATGACTTCGATCGGGTGGCCGATCCGTTCGGGCGGCGTGTCGCCGTTCGCCGCCATGACCTGCTTGAGGTGCGGCCCGGCGAGCGGGCATTCGGATACCACCAGGTCGGGCTTGTTCTTGGCAATCGCACGCGCGGCGGGCTTGCCGACCTTGATGGCGCGGTCGAAGTTCTCCTTGAAGATCCCCCACTTGCCGCCGTGGCCCGAGCAACGCTCGGTCAGCATCGGCTTGGCCTCCGGAATCAGCTTGAGCATCTCCATCGCCTTGGGTCCCATGTTCTGGGCGCGGGCGTGGCAGGCAAAGTGGACACCGATGGTCGCGGGCATCGTCTCGATCGGGGTCAGGCCGTTCTGCTTGGACAATGCGACGACGTACTCCGACACGTCGAAAGTGTGCTTGGAGAGCAGTGCGACGTCCTCGTTCTCCGGCTCGATCAGCGGCCATTCGAACTTGAGCATCAGCGCGCAGCTGGTGGTGAGCGGAACGATGTCCCAGCCATCCTCGACCAGCTGCCGGAAATAGGCAGAGATGCGCTCGGCCGCGCTGGCCACGCGAGGCAGATCGCCGTTTTCGAAGCTGGGCATCGCGCAGCAGTCGGGATGCTCGATGCGGACCTGGCAGCCGTTGTGCGCCAGCACCTTCATCGCCGCCTCGCCGGGCGTCGCATCGTTGAAGTTGTCGTGGCACCCGGCATAGAGCACGACCTTGCGCCCGAACGCGGGGCCGTCCGGATTGGGCGCAGGGATGATCGCATTGGCGCGGTTGACCAGCGGCGTTGCCTCGAACGGCGGAACGTGGGCGCGGCTGTCGATGCCGAGCACGGCTTCCATCACCGGCCGGGTGAGAGCGTTGCCTTCCTTCGTCGCCCAGTTGGCGAGACCCGAGGCGACCGACCCGAGCTTGCCGTTGCGGTCCATCTTGGCGAGCTCGCGGTCGCGCAGCGGGGTTTCGCCCTTGCGGTTCTCGACCGCGCGGTGACGCAGCATCAGGTGCGGAAAATCGAGATCGAAGCTGTGCGGCGGCACGTAGGGGCACTTCGTCATGAAGCACATGTCGCACAGCGTGCAGGCATCAACGACCGCCTTGAGCTGGCCCGGGGTGAGGTCGTCGACTTCCTCGTTAGGGCTCTCGTCGATCGCGTCGAACAGGATCGGGAAGCTATCGCACAGGTTGAAGCAGCGGCGGCAGCCGTGGCAGATGTCGTAGACGCGGCGCAGCTCGGCCTCGAGCGCGGCCTCGTCATAGTACGCCTCGTCCCGCCACGGGATAACATGGCGCGTCGGCGCTTCCAGGCTGCCTTCCATAATCCGTCCCGCAAAATTCAACGTCGTCCCGGCGCACGCCGGGACCGCTGGCAGTGAGAGAGCGAGGTCGCGTCAACCGCCAGCGGTCCCGGATCAGGTCCGGGACGAAGTCAGAGTCAGATCAAGCCTCGGCCAGCAGACCGTCGAGCGTCTTCTGGAACTTGCCGGCGTGGCTCTTCTCGGCCTTGGCGAGAGTTTCGAACCAGTCGGCGATTTCGTCGAAGCCTTCGTCACGCGCGGTCTTGGCCATGCCCGGGTACATGTCGGTGTACTCGTGGGTTTCGCCGGCGATCGACGCCTTCAGGTTGTCGACAGTGCCGCCGATCGGCTCGCCGGTGGCGGGGTCACCGCATTCCTCGAGGTATTCGAGGTGGCCGTGAGCGTGGCCGGTCTCGCCTTCCGCGGTCGAGCGGAACACGGCGGCAACGTCGTTGTGGCCTTCGATGTCGGCCTTCTGTGCGAAATAGAGGTAACGGCGGTTAGCCTGGCTTTCACCGGCGAACGCGGCCTTGAGGTTTTCCTCGGTCTTCGAGCCCTTCAGTCCCATGACAATCTCCTGCGTCAGGTGTTGATCACACCCCCTTGTGGGCGGACGCGGGCCATCAGGCCATCGGAAATTTTCTAATCTGGTTATCGAGACAATCGATCATATTGTTGCGAATAATTCGCATCGGCGATCTGATCGGTCTGCGGATGGTGCCCCTGGCCCGACTCGAACGGGCACGTATTGCTACAAACGATTTTGAGTCGTTCGCGTCTACCATTCCGCCACAGGGGCATGCGGCGCGGGGCTTAGCCGCCGCGCCGGAATACTGCAATGCTCAGCGCGCCGTCCGGAGCGCGCCGACCAGAAGCTTGTGCAGCTTGGAGTGAAGCTGGTCGTTGCCGGCCAGAACCGTATCGTCGCAGATCGGCAACGAGCGGCCCTTGTAGTCCGAAACGAACCCGCCCGCCTCGCGGACCAGAAGGCAGCCTGCGGCGGTATCCCACGGCAGCAGGCCGCTTTCCCAGAACCCGTCGAAGCGCCCAGCCGCGACCCACGCCATGTCGAGCGAAGCCACCCCGAACCGGCGGATGCCGGCGATGCGCGGACCGAGCTCGGCGTAGATCTTGATCCATTCGCCCATGTCGCCGCGTCCGGCGAACGGGATGCCGGTCGCGATCAGCGCCTCGTCAAGATGGCGGCGCGAGGACACGCGCAGGCGGCGATCCTGCAGCCACGCGCCACGGCTCTTCTCGGCCCAGAAGCTTTCGTCGGTGATCGGGTTGTAGACGATCGCCGCAGTGACCTCTCCCCAGCCCTTGCCGTCGAGGGTGGGCTCCTGCGCCGCGATCGAAATCGCGAAGTGCGGGATGCCGTGGAGGAAGTTGGTCGTGCCGTCGAGCGGATCGACGATGAAGCGCGGCTTGCCGGGTTCACCGGGAATCTCGCCGCCTTCTTCCATGAGGAAGCCCCAGCCCGGACGCGCGGTCTTGAGTTCGTCCCACAACGTGCGCTCAGCGGTGCGGTCGGCCTTGGAAACGAAGTCGGCCGGGCCCTTCTTGCTGACCTGGAGGTGCTCGATCTCACCGAAGTCGCGGCGCAGGCGCGTGCCGGCCTTGCGCGCGGCACGCTCCATCACCCGGACAAGGCCCGAAATGGCCGACATCAGTTCGCCTTGCCGACGTAAGTACGCTCATAGACGTCGACGACGATGCGGGTGCCGCTTTCGATGTGCGGCGGGACCATCACGCGCACGCCGTTGTCGAGGATCGCCGGCTTGTAGCTCGACGAGGCGGTCTGGCCCTTCACCACGGCGTCGGCCTCGACGATGGTCGCCTCGACCTGTTCGGGCAACTGGACCGAGATCGGACGCTCGTCGTACATTTCGAGGAGCACGGTCATGCCGTCCTGGAGGAACGCGTCGGCACCGCCGAGAAGGTCCTTGGGCAGACTGATCTGTTCGTAGGTTTCCACGTCCATGAAGATCAGGTCGTCGCCTTCGGCATAAAGGAACTGGAAGTCCTTGGTGTCGAGGCGGACGCGCTCGACGGTGTCGGCGCTGCGGAAGCGGACGTTGGTCTTGCGGCCGTCGATGAGGTTCTTCATCTCGACCTGCATGAACGCGCCGCCCTTGCCGGGCTGGGTATGCTGGGTCTTGGCGACCTTCCAGATGCCCTTTTCGTATTCGAGAATGTTGCCGGGACGGATGTCCACGCCGCTGATCTTCATGGTGGAAAGAGCCTTCGTTGAACGAGGAAAGGCGCGCCCTTAGCCGACAAGGGCATTTGCTTCAAGCGCGAGCGCCGTGCTAACCGGAGCGCCATGCGTCGCACCCCGATCCTGCACAAGACCGCCCTGCTCGCCCCGATGCTGCTGCTTGCCGCACCGGCCCACGCGGTTCCCGGCGGCAAGCTCGACACGCTGGCGCTGGGCACCTGGTTCTGCGAGCTGCCCGGCGATGCGGTGACGGAGCCGACCGCGCAGCCCGGCGAGACTTTCACCGCGGTGCCCGACTCCAGCTACCAGACCCCCGAAGGCCAGCGGGGCAGCTACCTTCTGCTGGGCGATATCCTGACCTTCACCAGCGGCCCGCGCGAGGGCGACCGGTTCACGGTCGAAAGCAGCGCAATGGTCCACAAGCTGTCGCCGACCGGCGAGGAACTGCCCTTGCGCTGCGTCCGCGCCGGCGATCCCGCGGCGATGGCGATGGCTCCGCGGCCGTCCGACGCCGATTCACGAGAGCGCTGAGAGCGTCGCCTTCCGGGTCCGCTGGTAGCTCCACATGAGCACCGCGACCGCCACCGCAAGCCCGACATAGCCTGCCGCCGGAGCGAAGCTTTCCGGCATGATCGCCAGTGCCCCGGTGCCGAGGCCTGCCGCGGTCCCGGCATTGAACAGGCCGAACATCGAATCGCCGACGATGAACCCGGTCGCCAGCAACACCCCCGCCCGCTCGACCGTTTCCGGGGCTCGGGTCCGCGCCGCCATCTTGTTCCACAGATGGCCGATCACCGCGCCGATCACGGTCGGCAGGATCAGGGTGATCGGCAGGTAGATGCCCATAGCCACGGCCAGCGGCGGGAACGCGCCCTTACCGCTCTTGCGCAGGGCTTCGTCGATGGCGATGACCACCACCCCGATGCCCGCACCGATGCCGAGGAGCCTCCACGGAAGGTCCCCGGTCAGCACGCCTTGCGCGATCGAGGCGATCAGCGAGGCCTGCGGGGCGCCGAGGGCATCCGGGCCCGCTCCCGGTGCCCCAGCGAAGTTGTACGTCTGGAGCAGGAGCTGAAGGACCGGCGGCACGACCAGCGAACCCGCAGCAACGCCGATTACCAGCGCGACCTGCTGCTTCCACGGCGTCGAGCCGACGAGCTGGCCGGTCTTGAGATCCTGCAGGTTGTCGTTGGCGACGATGCCGATGCCGAACACGAACGCGGTGATGAACAGGGCGAGCGCGGTCAGCGCCATCCGTTCCTGCACATCCGCACCGTGGCCGAACAGCGCCGCGACGATCAGCGAGGCGACCAGGATCGAGAGGATGCCGACGCCCGAAACCGGTGAGTTGGAAGTTCCGACAAGCCCCGCCATGTAACCCGTGACCGCCGACACGATTACGCCGACGACCGCGACGAACAGTACCGTGAGGAGAAAGATCGACCAGAATGAGCCGGCAAGAGGTGTGCCGGAAACGAACGCCCACAGCAGCAACCCGATCGGCACGGCGGCGAGTAACGACCCGCCGCCGACGATCCAGCCCGGCAAGTCGCGCTCGGTCAATGCGACCTGCTCTCCGGCCTTGCGCGCCCGTGCGGTCGCGGCAATCCCGGCGAGGCCCGAAAAGATCGAGCCGGAAATACGGATCAGCGTCCACACCGCAGCCACCGCGATCGTGCCCGCGCCGACGAAGCGAACGCCGTTCTTGAACACCGACCCCGCAACCTCCTCGACCGGCCCCGGAATGCCCGCACTCAGCCATGGGAGGAGAACAAAGCTGCCGAGGAGCATCCCCGCCCCCATCGCGATCCCGGCGGTCAGCCCGATCAGGTGCCCGACACCGACCAGCCCGAGCGAAAGCGACGAACCCGCAGTCGCGACTCCGCTGCCAAGCTTGAACTGGATGCCGATTTCCTCGGCCGCGACTTTCAGCGCGGTGAGGATGCCATAGAACGCGGCGACGACGCTGCCGACGATCAGGGTGATGAGGCCCTGCCTGTTTTCCCGCGCGCCCTCGTCGCCGGCCATACCGACCTTGAGCACTTCCGCGCCGGCCACGCCTTCGGGGTAAGGCAGGTCCGAGCCGATCACCAGCGCACGGCGCATCGGCACCGACAGCAGCACACCGAGGAGCCCGCCGACGAGGCAGGTCAGCATCGATATCCAGTAGGGGAAACCGCTCCACCAGCCGATAATGACCAGCGCCGGGAGGATGAAGATCATCGTCGCCACGGCTCCGGCGGCGCTGCCGATCGTCTGGACGATGTTGTTCTCGACGATCGTGCTGCCAGAAAACTGGCGGAGAAGTGCCATCGAGATGACGGCCGCGGGGATCGCGGTCGAAAAGGTCAGCCCGACCTTGAGCCCGAAATAGACATTGGCGGCGGTGAACACGAAGGTCAGCGCGCCGCCCAGCAGGACCGCCCGCACCGTCAGTTCGCGTTGCTGCGACTCGCTCATCCCCCGCCCTTCCGTTCAGCTTTCTGCGCCGTTTCCCGACGAAGTTGACAAAGTTGACAGTGTCCTGGGCGACATACCGGGCCCCCTCGCGAAGGCCGCCGCGGATCGTGTCAGATGCAAGCTGATGGCATGGAACGGATCAGTAGGAAAGGGAGGCTCAACGCCCGCCAAGCATCGGATAGGGATTGAGCGCCGTCCCCGGATCTGACCATTTCGCCTGCGGTGCCGTCTGCGTTACCGCGAAGTGGAGGTGCGGTGCCGAGGGATCGGCGTTGCCGGTCGAGCCGACGAAGCCGATCGGGTCGCCCGCGCGCAACTCCTGCCCTTCCCCAAGGCCCGGCGCGTAGCCGTCGAGGTGGGCGTAGTAATAGACGAGGTTCCCGTCGGGCGAGCGCTGGTACACCGTCATGCCGCCGGCCTTCGACAGGAACAGCTTTTCCACCCTGCCCGGCGCCGCCGCCACGACCGGGGTGCCGCGCGGCGCGAGGATGTCGATCGCGTCGTGGACCCGAATGCCGCCATCGCGGGCCTGGGTGAACGTATCGACCAGCATGTCTGCGCGCACACCCTCGACCGGAATGACCAGGCGGCCACTCGGCATTGCGCGCATGGCGGCGCGCGCCTGCGCGGTGTAAGCCGGCGCTGGCATAGGCCCCGACTGTCCCGGTGCGGCCGCCATCAGGGACATGGCCGGGCCGTCGGGCGGGGCGGAGCCCCCCTTGTCGAGCCACAGGGCGCCGGCGGTCACCCAGCCCGCGGAGGTGACCGTAGCGGTGACGACGATGGTGCGAAGGGTGTGCAGGGCTTGCGGCATGGCGTCACTTCTCGAACAGCACCTTGGTGCCGGCGCTGACCATCTGCGCAAGCCGCGCCGCGTCCCAGTTGGTCAGGCGGACGCAGCCATGGCTTTCCGCCCGGCCGATGGTCTGCGGCTCAGGCGTGCCGTGGATGCCGTAGTGTTCCTTGGTCAGGTCGATCCACACCACGCCGACCGGACCGTTCGGCCCGGGCGGCAGGAGATGCTCGCCCTTGCTGTCGGGCACGTCCCAGAACAGGCTGGGATCGTACGAGAACTTGGGGTTGAAGGCTTTCCCGTTGATCTTCCATTCGCCCAGCGGGAGCGGATCCTTGCTCGATCCGGTCGTGACGGTGAACAGCGCGATCAGCATGTCCTTGTCGTCATATGCCTTGAGCGTCCCCTTGCTCTTGCTGACGACGATCCGCGCCGCAGGGGGTTGCTGGCTCGCCACCCCGAGCGAGCGCAGGGTGTTCAGCCAGTCGCCGTCATCGACCTTCGAGGGATCGAGAACGTCATTGCCGACATTGGGCACGCGAAGCAGCATCCCGGCCGTGTACGGCGAAGGCGACGGCATGTCGGCCTGCGGCGGATCCTGGCGTGGGCGCGCGGCGAAAGCCGCGGCCTGCTCTGCCGCTGCCTTCAATCCGGGATTGAGGTCGCGCAGCGTCTCGGGAGTCGTATGAAACCGCTCGGCGAGCTTTTCTTCAAGCGAGCCATAGCCCAGCCCCGGGAGCTTGGCCTGCTCGGCGGGATCCTTGGGAAGCGGAGCGAACGGGCCCGCCGCGAAATCCGCGGGAATGGTCACCACGCGGGTCGCCGGGATCGCAGCCCACTTCGCCAGCGAGGACTTGGTCGCCTCGTCGAACTTGCCCGTCACCGGAAGGCCTGACGCTTCCTGCCAGCCCGAAAGCGCGTTGGCTGTCGAGAGGCCTTCCTTGCCGTCGATCACGCCCGGCGCGAAGCCGAGGCGTTCGAGCACCACCTGAAGCTGCATGACCGGCCGGGGCTGGTCGTCCTGCATCGCGGGATCGAGGGTCGCACCCGGGGCCGGATCGTGCGCCGCCAACGGGTCCGCCGCCGGGGCTTGCGGCGCAGCGCTCCCGTCCGCGGCCGCGGTGCCGTTGGTCGCGGCGGGATCGGGCTCGGTCATGTTGCACGCGGCCATCAGGACGAGCGGGGAGAGACAGGCGGAAAGCAGCAGGGGACGCAGCATCGGGGCTCCGGTGGCAGTTATCGTGCCAGCGAAACGCACCGCGCGCGATTTGGCTCCGTTCAGGCTCCGGCGATCGCCGCGTTGAAGGCGCGCACGGCCTCGGCCTCGTCGCCGCCCCAGACGGCGTGGCTGATTGCAAGGAAATCCGCCCCGGCCTTGACCAGCGGTACGCAATTGCCGGGCGTGATCCCGCCGATGGCGACGCAGGGCAGCTCGAACAGCGTCGACCACCAGGTCAGCAGGTCAGGCTCGGCCTGGTGTTCGACCGCCTTCGTCACGGTGGGGAAGAATGCGCCGAAAGCGACATAGTCCGCACCTTCCTCGCCGGCTTCCATCGCGAGGTGGCGGCTGTCGTGGCAGGTCACGCCGATCTGCGCCTCGCGGCCGAGGCGTTCGCGGGCTTCCTTGACCGAGCCGTCCTTCTGGCCGAGGTGGACGCCGTCCGCGGCGATGCGCTTGGCGAGGCTGATTGAATCGTTGACGATGAAGGCGACCTCGCGCTCGGCGCAGATCGCCTGGAGCGGCAGCGCGAGCCGCGCGGCCTCATGCTCGTCGAGGTTCTTGACCCGGAACTGGAAGGCCGCGACCGGCCCGGCATCGATCGCCCGGGCCAGCCGGTTGGGGAAATCCCCGGTCACGTCGAGCGGCGAGATCAGGTAGAGCTGGCAGGCGGGATGGGACATGGCGGGCCGATAGCGCGTCGGCGCGGGCGCGGCAATGCGGCATTCCGGAACCGTTCAGGCTAACCAAGGTTAATCTGAACCATGACATTGAAACTTCTCGCCCTCGTCGCGCCTGCCGTGCTTCTCGCCGGGTGCGCCACCGTCCCCACCGCCAATCCCGACGGTTTCGCCGGGTTCGAGGAACCCGCCCGCGCGGGCCGCGTCGTCGTCCGTCCGGATGCGCTGGTCGAGGACAGCCGCTGCCCGATGAACGCCCGCTGCATCTGGGCGGGGCGCGTCGTCATCGACACGACCGTGTGGATCGACAGCCAGAAGTACCCGGCGCGCCTGACGCTTGGCGAGCCGTTCGCGATTGCCGGCGGGCAGCTGGTGCTCGATAGCGTCGAACCGTCACGGACGACGCAGGACGGGGCGATCCCGGAAAGCCAGTACCGCTTCCACTTCGACTTCCGATAAGACCCCGAACGAAAAGCGGCGGCCGCCCTTCCGGGTAGCCGCCGCCATCCTCTCCAACTTCCAGGGCGCGAGGCTGCTCAGGCAGCCTTCTGGGTGGATCCCGTGTGAATTTCGTCGATCGCCTGACCGAGGGCGGCGTCGAATTCGTCGTCGCTCATCTGGTGGCGGAGGTCTTCGAGCAGGGCGCGGCTGAAGCTGGCGATGATGCCCTTGTTCTTCGCGAGGTGCGAACAGGCCTCAGGACGGGCAAACCCGCCGGACAGCGCGACCACCCGCAGGACCTTGGGGTGCTCGACCAGCGGATCGAACTTGCACGGCTCGACCGGCAGCGAGAGCTTGAGCATGACCTGCTGGCCGTCCGGCAGGGCATCGAGGTTCTTGAGGATCTCGTCGAGCAGGATCGCGTCGCACTCGGCGCGGGTCTCGCTCTTGATGTTCACCTCGGGCTCGATGATCGGCATCATGCCGTGGGCGAGGACCTGGTTGCCGACCTCGAACTGCTGCTTCACCACAGCGGCGATGCCCTCGCGGTTGGCCGAGTTGATCACCGAGCGCTCCTTGGTCCCATAGACGCCGAGCGCCTTGGCCTTGGTCAGCAGCGCGTCGAGTTCCGGCATCGGCTTCATCAGCTGGACGCCGTTGGCCTCGTCCTCGAGGCCCTTGTCGATCTTGATGAACGGGACCACGCCGCGCTCGATCAGCGCCTGCGGGACCGGCTTGCCGTCGACAGTGCCGTCCATCGTGCGCTCGAACAGGATCGCGCCGATGACCTTCTCACCGGTGAAGGCGGAGGAGCGGATGATCCGGCAGCGCATCTCGTGGATCAGCGCGAACATCTCTTCGTCGTTGCTGAACGCGTCCGCCTCGATGCCGTAGCCCTTGAGCGCCTTCGGGGTCGATCCGCCGCTCTGGTCAAGCGCGGCGATGAAACCGTTACCGGCGGCCATTTTTTCGGTCATCTGGGCAGTCTGCATGGTCAGTCCCTGAGCTGTTGCATACGTATGAATGGGCGGCCCATAACCGTCACTGCGGCATTTCGCAACCGCAACAAAAGTCCGATCTGTCCGGTTATCCCTCTAGCGCCGCCACGCCCGGCAGCTCCTTGCCTTCCATCCACTCGAGGAAGGCGCCGCCGGCGGTGGAGATGTAGCTGAACTTGTCGGCCACGCCCGCATGGTTGAGCGCGGCGACCGTGTCCCCGCCCCCGGCCACCGAGACCAGCGAACCCTCGCTGGTCAGCGCTGCGGCGGTCTTTGCCAGCGCCACGGTGGCGGCGTCGAACGGCTGCGTTTCGAACGCCCCCATCGGACCGTTCCACACCAGCGTGCGGCAGGTCTTGAGCACGTCGCCGAGCGCCTCGACCGCCTGCGGGCCGACATCGAGGATCATCTCGTCAGCGGCGACTTCGTGGACGTTGCAGGTGCGAAGGCTGGGCGGGTTGGCGGCGAATTCCTTCGAGACGACAACGTCGTACGGCAGGTGGAGGGTGCAGCCGGCCTTGTCGGCGTTGTCGAGGATTTCCTCGGCTGTCCCGGTCAGGTCATGCTCGCACAGCGACTTGCCGACATCGACCCCGCGCGCGGCGAGGAAGGTGTTGGCCATGCCGCCGCCGATGATCAGGTGGTCGACCTTCGAGACAAGGTGCTTCAGCACGTCGAGCTTGGTCGAGACCTTGGCCCCGCCGACCACCGCCGCGACCGGCTTGACCGGCCTGCCGAGCGCCTTTTCCAGCGCTTCCAGCTCGGCCTGCATCGCCCGCCCGGCATAAGCGGGCAGCGCCCTGGCGAGGCCATGGGTGGAGGAGTGTGCGCGGTGTGCGGCGGAGAACGCGTCGTTGACGTAGATGTCGCCGAGCGAGGCGAACCGCGCGGTGACCGCCGGATCGTCCTTTTCCTCGCCGCCGAAGAAGCGGGTGTTTTCCAGTACCGCGATGTCGCCGGGGTTGAGCGCGGCGACGGCGTCCTTGTCGCCTTCCCAGTCGATGTAGGTGACCGGGCGGCCGAGCACGT
This sequence comes from Novosphingobium sp. FW305-C-111, assembly GCF_058783565.1. Taxonomy (NCBI): domain Bacteria; kingdom Pseudomonadati; phylum Pseudomonadota; class Alphaproteobacteria; order Sphingomonadales; family Sphingomonadaceae; genus Novosphingobium; species Novosphingobium sp. FW305-C-111. The sequence goes on along the minus strand of NZ_JBYSYP010000005.1, from coordinate 117,990 downwards.
GGCTGAGCGCCGGGACCACCTCATTAAGCGAGAATTCGGCCGAAGGCTGACCCTTGGGCCTGCCGAAGTGGGCGAGGACGAGCACCTTCGCGCCCTTGTCGGCGAGTTCGGTCAGCGTCGGCACCGCGGCGCGGAGGCGGGTGTCGTCGGTGACGGCACCGCCGGCCATCGGAACGTTGAGGTCTTCGCGCACGAGCACGGCCTTGCCGGTGACATCGCCGAGATCGTCAAGCGTCTTGAAGCTCATTGCTCAATCCTCAATCGATAATTGAAACTGGGTCGCCGACGGCAATCTCGCCGTCACTGATCACCCGGCCCAGCACCCCGCCCCGCCAGTCAGGGAGGAGCGCAGCTTTCAGGCCCGGCGCGATTTCTTCCATGCGGCTGCAGGGGTCGCATTCGACCGTGGTCTCGATCCGCAGGCTTTCGCCGATAGCGATGACCTTGCCCGCCTCGCGGGGCAGCCGCAGCCCTTCGACCAGCAGGTTGGCGCGGCGCTCGAACCAGGGAACGTCCGCGCCGAGGTCGGCCATCGCCGCGGCCCAGCTTTCCGCCTCGATCAGCGAGATCTGGCGGCGGCCGCTCTTGCCGGGGCGGATCGCGCCGCGGAAGTCACCGTGCACGCCTTCCGCGGTCGTCACGCGAACGCGGTCGACCGTCTCCATGGCCCCTCGCGGCCGATCATGCCGCGCGATGCCCCTGAGACGGCCGCCGCTCATCGCTGCTTAGAGGAACTTCGCCAGCGCGCCGGTGGTGTCGACCATCCGGTTGGAGAAGCCCCATTCGTTGTCGTACCAGCTCAGCACGCGGACCAGCTTGCCGTCGATCACCGAGGTCTCGAGGCTGTCGATGGTCGAGCTGTGCGGATCGGTGTTGAAGTCGATCGAAACCAGCGGCTCGTCGGTGTAGCCGAGCACGCCCTTCATCGGGCCTTCGGCAGCGGCCTTGAGCAGCGCGTTGACCTCGTCCTTGGTGGTGTCGCGCTTCGGCGTGAAGGTCAGGTCGACCACCGACACGTTCGGGGTCGGCACGCGGATCGCCGAACCGTCGAGCTTGCCCTTCAGTTCGGGCAACACTTCGCCGACCGCGCGGGCGGCGCCGGTGGTGGTCGGGATCATGCTCATCGCGGCGGCCCGGGCGCGGCGCGGGTCCTCGTGGATCTGGTCGAGGATCTTCTGGTCGTTGGTGTAGGCGTGGATCGTGGTCATCAGGCCGCGCTCGATGCCGATGGCGTCGTTGAGCACCTTGGCGAACGGCGCGAGGCAGTTGGTGGTGCACGAGGCGTTCGAGATGATCGTGTCGGCGGCGGTCAGCTGGTCATGGTTGACGCCGAACACGACCGTGCGGTCGACGTTCTTGCCGGGGGCCGAAATCACGACCTTCTTCGCGCCGGCGGCGATGTGCTTTTCGCACGAGGCGCGGTCGGTGAAGAAGCCGGTGCATTCGAGGACGATGTCGATGCCCTGCGCGCCGTGCGGCAGGTTGGCGGGATCACGCTCGGCGGTCACGGCGATGCGCTTGCCGTTGATGACGAGGTCGTTGCCGTCGACTTCGACGGTGCCGTCGAACGGCCCGTGGACGCTGTCACGCTGGAACAGCATCGCGTTGGCCTTCGGGCTGGCGAGGTCGTTGATCGAGACCAGCTCGAGATCGTGGTCGGTGCGGCTGAGGATGGCGCGCGCCACGTTGCGGCCGATGCGTCCGAAACCGTTGATTGCAACCTTGGTCGCCATGTCTGAAACTCCTTTTGGTTCTTTCCAAATCGCCAGAAACCGCCGTCATTGCGAGGAGCGGAGCGACGAAGCAATCCAGCGCCGGATCAGGACATGGATTGCTTCGCTGCGCTCGCAATGACGAACCGTAAACTCACCCCAACCGCGCGTTGATCTGCGGAATGATCTTCTCGGCCGAGAAGCCGAAGTGCGGGAACAGGACCTCGGCCGGAGCCGAGGCGCCGAACGTGTCGATGCCGATGGTCAGCCCGTCGCCGACGTACTTCTGCCAGCCCAGCGTGACTCCCGCCTCGATCGAGACCTTGAGCACGCCGGCCGGAAGAACATCGGCACGATAGGCGGCATCCTGCTCGTCGAAGCGCTCCCAGCACGGCATCGAAACGACGTCCGCGCCGGTGCCCTGCGCTTCGAGTTCGGCCGCGACCTTGAGCGCCAGTTCCACTTCCGAACCGGTCGCAACCAGCACGACCTTGCGCGCGGCCTCCGCGGCCTTGAGCCGGTAAGCGCCCTTCGCGCTCTTCATCTCGGCGTCGAAGCGCACCGGCGGCAGGTTCTGGCGGGTCAGCGCCAGCACCGACGGCCGCGCCTTGTCGGCGAGCGCGAGCGCCCAGGCCTCGGCCGTTTCGATCGCATCGGCCGGGCGATAGACCGCAAGGTTCGGGATCATGCGCAGCGACATGACATGCTCGACCGGCTGGTGCGTCGGGCCGTCCTCGCCCAGGCCAATCGAATCGTGCGTGAACACATAGATCGCCCGCGCGTGCTGCAGCGCCGAGAGGCGCACCGCGTTGCGGCAGTAGTCGGAGAACACGAGGAAGGTGCCGCCATAGGGAATTACCCCGCCGTGCAGCGCCATGCCGTTCATCGCCGCGGCCATGCCGAACTCGCGGATGCCGTAATAGACATAGCGCCCGCCGTAGCTGTCGGGCCCGAACGGGGTCGTCGCCTTGGTCTTGGTGTTGTTCGAGCCGGTAAGGTCGGCCGAGCCGCCGACCATTTCCGGGATCGCCACGGTCAGCGCCTCGAGCGCCATCTCGCTCGACTTGCGGGTCGCGACCTTGGGCGGGTTGTCGATCAGCGACTGGAAGTAGGCGGTCTTCGCCTCGTCCCCGGCGGGCAGGTCGCCGGCCATGCGGCGCTGCAGTTCCGCGCCCTTGGGCGAGGCGGCGGCGCGCTGGTCCCACGCGGTGCGGGTCGCCTTGCCGCGTTCGCCGGTCGCCAGCCAGTTGGCGGCGATGTCGGCGGGAATCTCGAACGGCGCAGCGGTCCAGCCCAGGTATTCGCGGGCGGCGGCGACCTCGTCGGCACCCAAAGGCGAACCGTGGACGTTGTGGCCGCCCTGCTTGTTAGGCGCGCCCTTGCCGATCACCGTGCGGCAGGAAATCAGCGACGGCTTGTCGGTGACGGCGAGCGCGGCGTCGATGGCGCGGGTGATGTCGACCGGGTCATGCCCGTCGCAATCCCCGGTGTGCCAGCCACTGGCGCGGTAGCGGGCCAGGATGTCCTCGCTGGTCGACAGGTCGGTGTCGCCGTCGATGGTGATCTTGTTGTTGTCCCACAGCACGATCATCCGGCCGAGCTTGTTGTGCCCGGCAAGGCCGACCGCCTCGTGGTTGATCCCTTCCATCAGGCAGCCGTCGCCGGCGATCACCCAGGTGCGGTGATCGACCAGATCGTCGCCGAATTCGGCATTGAGATGGCGTTCGGCCATCGCCATGCCCACCGCCATCGCGAAGCCCTGGCCCAGCGGTCCGGTGGTGCATTCGACGCCGGGGATCAGGAAGTTCTCCGGGTGCCCGGCGCAGACCGAGCCGAGCTGGCGGAAATTGCGGATGTCGTCCATCGTCGGCTGCTCGTACCCCGAAAGGTGCAGCAGCGCGTAGATCAGCATCGAGCCGTGGCCGGCGGAGAGCACGAAGCGATCGCGGTCCGCCCATTTCGGCGCGGTCGGATCGAACTTCAGGTACTGGCTCCACAGCACGGTGGCGACGTCGGCCATGCCCATCGGCATCCCGGGATGGCCGCTGTTCGCCGCCTGCACCGCGTCCATGGCGAGCGCACGGATCGCGTTGGCCATGGGCGCCAGCGCGGAATTGTCGCGAGTCATGCTGAAAATGTGGCCTTCCTGTAGGGATTCCGCGTGGCGCGGGATCGATTCGGGCGGGGCCTCTTTGGTCACCATGTTGCATTGCGTCAAGTTCGCCGCCCGCTGCATACGAATCCTTGTCCGCCTTGCGCGCAGGACTTTCCACCGCTTGCTTGCATACGAATGCGCGGCATCCTGTTGCCCCGCCGCCGTTTCATGCTAGCGACGCACCATGGATGACAGCCAGATGACGGCGGCGCTGGGCCGTTTGGAGAAGGCGCTCGACCGTGCCGAAGCCGGTCTTGAGCGCCAGCGCGCGTCGCGGGCGCAGGCCGCCTCCGCGACCCAGGCTAAGGAGGCCGAGCTGGCGGCCCTGCAAACCCGCCACGCCGAACTCAAGCAGGCCGTGGCCGGCGGGCTGCGCGAGCTCGACGGGATTCTCGCCGGGATGGCGGGAGGCGTGAAATGAGCAACGTGACCCTGCCGATCGGCGGACGTAACTTCACCGTCGCCAGCGCGGACGGCGAGGAAAGCCATGTAGAGATGCTCGGCCGGATGATCGACGACCGGCTGAAGCGCCTGGGAGGCGCTTCGGGGCAGAGCGAAACGCGGATGCTGCTGTTCGCATCGCTGCTTCTCGCCGACGAACTGCACGAGGCGCACAAGGGCGTGGTGCCGCCGCCTGCACCGGCAGGGCCCTCCCCCGAACTCCTCGCAAAAGTCGAAGCACTGGCCGCCCGCGCCGAAAAACTCGCCGCGGCCCTTGAGGAGGATGGCGGGGAGGCCTAGATAAGACGCGACGGGTACTGCCCGGCACGTGCCGCATGAAACATCCCTGAGGCTATAAGCAAATCCATGGGGGCTGTCCCTGTCCGGTCCGCGGTTTCGCACCGAGGGCCGGTGCATATGGTCCCCACCTGACGTCGAGGCGTCAGCGGATTTTCCCGGAAACGACCCATGGTGGTCCCGTCACCCACCCCCGGAGCGTATCGACATCGTGAGCAGCAAGGCAGACCTGCGCAAGGCGCTCCGCAAGGCGCGCAGCGAGCATGTCGCGGCCCTGCCCGCCGCGGTCAGCCGCCTGGTGTTCAACCGCCCGCCGGTCCCGGTTGTCGAGATGCTCGAGCCGCATCCGATCGTCGGCGTCTATCTCGCCGTCGGCAACGAAGCGCCGACGCTGGGCTGGATCCGGTTCCTCCACGAAAGCGGCTGGCGTGTGGCGTTGCCGTGGTTCGCGGGCCGCGACGCGCCGATGACCTTCCGCGAGTGGACCAATCCGTGGAACGACGACCTTCTCGAACCTGCGCCCTACGGCGGCCTCCAGCCGCGTGCGCAGGCCGACGCGCTGGAACCACAGGCGCTGGTCGTGCCGCTGGTCGGGTTTACCGACCGGCTCGAACGGCTCGGCCAGGGCGGCGGGCATTATGATCGCTGGCTCTCGGAACATCCCGGCACGCTGACCATCGGCCTTGCGTGGGACGTCCAGCAGGTAGACACCCTGCCCTGCGAGGACCACGACCATCCGCTCGATGCGGTGGTCACCCCCACCCGCATACACGGGATCGAACCATGAGCGCACCCAAGCCTACCTGGCGCAAGCCCGTCGGCATCCTCGCCCTGTTCGTCGCGGTGATGATCTATGCGGTTGTCGCAGTGCGCCTCGCCGAACCGGTGTCGCAGTGGCACATCCTGCTGCAACTGCCGGTGTGGATCATTCTCGGCACCGCCTGGCTCCTCCCGCTCCGCCGTTTCCTGATCTGGATGGAAACTGGCCGCTGGGGCTGATAGCCTCTCCCGAAACAGGGAGAGGAACATGCGCAAGATCCTGTGGGGCGTGCTGGCGCTCGTGGTCGTCGCGGCGCTGGTGCTGTGGTTCGCGCGCCGCCCGATCGGCGAGATGCTGGTCGAGCGGACGATCGAAGCCAACGTCGGAGGGGACCCGGTGGCGAAGCTGGGTGACGGGCTCCACGTCTATATGTGCGGCACCGGCTCCCCCCTCCCCGATGCCGATCGCGCCGGGCCCTGTATCGGCGTGGTCGCGGGCAAGGATGCGTTCGTGTTCGACGCGGGCTCGGGATCGGTGCGCAAGCTGATGCGGATGGGCTTCCCGGCGGACCGGATGAAGGCCGCGTTCCTCACCCACCTCCATTCCGACCACATCGACGGGCTGGGCGAGCTGCTGCTCCAGGCGTGGATCGCCGGCGGCCGCAATGCTCCGCTGCCCGTCTATGGCCCGCAGGGGACCGAGCAGGTCGTCGCCGGGTTCTCGCAGGCATATGCCATCGACGAGGGCTTCCGCATCGCCCACCACGGCCCGCAGGTGGCGCGGCCGAGCGGCTTCGGCGGCGCGGCGCAGATTCTCCCGGTCCCCCTCGCCAGCGCGACCGCGTGGGAGGGCGACGGAGTGCGGATCACCGTGATCAAGGTCAACCACGCGCCGGTCGCGCCCGCGTTCGGCTACCGGATCGACTACAAGGGCCGCTCGATCTCGATCAGCGGCGACACGACCTACACGCAGGAGTTCACCGGTGCGTCGAAGGGCGTCGACGTGATGTTCCACGAAGCGCTCAATCCGCAGTTCGTCGGGGAGATGGGCGCGGCGATGGAACGCCGTGGGCGCAAGGACGCGGCCAAGATCATGCACGACATTCCCGGCTACCATGCCAGCCCGGAAGACGCCGCGCGCTCGGCGCAGGGCGCAGGGGCGAAGGTGCTGGTGCTCTACCACCTCGTCCCGGGACCACCGCTGCGGTACCTGAATGCAGCGTTCCTCGGCGACGCGCCGGACAAGTTCGACGGACCGATCAAGGTCGGCCGCGACGGGATGCTGGTCAGCCTTCCGGCCAATGGGGAGGAGATAAAGTTCGAGCAGGTCCTTTAGAAGGACCTGCCGAAAACTTGCCGATTTCCGAAGAAATGGCGCGAGTGACGGGGCTCGAACCCGCGACCTCCGGCGTGACAGGCCGGCACTCTAACCAACTGAGCTACACCCGCGTTCCCGTTTGGGAGCCGCGCAACTAGGCGAGCATTCGGAGGCTGTCAACAGCCTTGGAAGCGGTTTTTTCGCCGCCCGCAAAATGCTCCGGCGGGACTTGCGAAATCATGGTTTCGGGCGCGTTAACCATTCCTTTGTGGTTGCCGGCGAAAACGGTTTGCGAAGGCGCACAGGGGCGCCCGGGGGCATACCGATGATCCGCAACCTCATCCTGCTGGCCGCGATTCCGGCCGCCGTCGCACCGGCACTCGCCGAAGCCGCGCCCGTCCAGCTCGCCAGCACCGTGTTCGTCGAACGCTTCGTCCCCGGCCCCGGCGGCCGCACGAGCCGCGTGCTCGAACGCGCCGATACGCTCAAGCGCGGCGACCAGGTCGTGTTCGTGGTCAACTGGCGGGGCGAAGCGGCGCGCGAGTTCACGGTCACCAACCCCATGCCGCGCTCCGTCTCGTTCCAGAAGAGCAGCGACGGCAGCGAGGACGTCTCGGTCGATGGCGGTCGCACCTGGGGCAAGCTCGACGCGCTGCGCGTGTTCGACGACGGCCGCTGGCGGAACGCTGTGCCGGAAGACGTTACCCACGTCCGCTGGCGGGTCCCGCCGCAGACTGCGGCGCGCGGATCAGGCCAGATCCTCTACCGCGGGGTGGTGCGCTAGCACTTCTCGTACTTCCAGTTGCGCTTCTTGCCATCGGCGAGCCATTCCACCGCCTGCGCGATTCGCCGGGCGCGGGTTTCCGGTCGCCTGGCCTCGACAATCCATTCGAGGTACTCACGGCGATGCGACGGCGCAAAGGAGTCAAAGGTGGCCCGCGCCGGCGGGCTGGCCCCAAGGGCGACAGCGAAATCGTCCGGCACCGCAATCTCGGCTTTGGGAGCGGGAGGCTTCGCAGCAGTCCGAGCGCCTTTGCCGGTCGCAGCAATCCGCTCCGCCACGGCACGCAGCTTCGCAGCGAGCTCGGCCTCCGCCGGAAGATCGGCGATCGTGGTCAGCTTGCCATACTGCCCCATCGCGTCGCCTTGCCGCCCGTCACCGTGGATCACTAGCGCGCAATGCGCCTTGAACGCGGCGATCCCGGCGACGTTCTTTCCGCCGACGGTGAAGTGCGGCATTCCCCACTTGATCGTCTCCTCGCAGTCCGGAAGCGTCCGGCCAACGAGTGCGCGCAGGTGGGCGAGGATGGGCTGAGCGAAGTCCCCGGCCTCGGCGATATAGGCATCGATCCGCGGGTCCGTCTTCATCGCCCCGTCCTTGTCAGTCCGCCAGCAGAAGCACCGGCGTTTCGATCAGTTTCCTGATTTCCTGGACATAGCTCGCCGCATCCCACCCGTCGACGACGCGGTGGTCGCACGAGATCGAGATGTTCATCAGCTTGCGCTTCTCGATCCGCTCGCCGCCCATGCCGTCGGCGACGAACATCGGGCGCTCGATGATCCGGTTCGGGCCGATGATCGCAACCTCCGGGCGATTTATGACCGGCGTGGTGGCAACCCCGCCGAGCGGACCGAGCGAGGTGATCGTCAGGGTCGAGCCGGACAGTTCATCCGATTTCGCGGTGCCGTTGCGTGCAGCCTCCGCCAGTCTGACGATCTCGTTCGCAAGCTGCCACAAGTTGAGGCTCTGGGCGTTGCGGATCACGGGCACGATCAGCCCCGCCGGGGTCTGCGTCGCCATGCCGAGGTGGACCGCGCCGTGGCGCGTGACGATCCCCGCCTCGTCGTCATAGCGGGCGTTGATCATCGGGAACTTCGGCAGCGTGCGGCAGATCGCGGTGATCAGCAGCGGCAGCATCGTCAGCTTGGGCTTGCCGCCGCGGCCTGCATTGAGCTGGGCGCGCATCGCCTCGAGCGCGGTGACGTCGCATTCCTCGACATAGGAGAAGTGCGGGATGTTGCGCTTCGAGGCGGCCATGTTCTCGGCGATGCGGCGGCGCAGGCCGATGACCTTGATGGTCTCGTCCCCGCGCTCGGGCCCGGCCGCGCGGTAGCCGCCCAGCGCGTTGTAGGCGAGGAACTGGTCGAGGTCGGCATGGCGGATGCGGCCTTCCTCGCTCGGGCGCACCTCGCCGAGGTCGATGCCAAGCTCGCGCGCGCGCTGGCGGACCGCCGGGCTGGCGAGGACCTTGGCGTTTCCTTCCCCAACGTCCGCACGTCCTGAGCTTGTCGAAGGACCGCTCCTGACCTTCGGGGTCGGCGCTGGCTCAGAAGTGGAGGACAGTCCTTCTACAGGCTCAGGACGGACGGGTGCAGGGGTGGGCTCCGCCGCCAAAGCCGCCTCCACCCGAGCCACGTCGCCTGCGTCCGGCGTTTCCGCCTCGATCCGCTGTTCGACTGTTTCGGCCTTCGGCGCAGGGCCCTGAGCGGGTGCCGGGGCTTCTTCTTCGGCCCCCTCGCCCTCGACCTCGATCACCACCAGCGGCGAGCCGATGGCGATCATGTCGCCTTCCTCGCCCGCCACTTCGACGACGGTGCCGGTGACCGGGCTCTCCATCTCGACGGTGGCCTTGTCGGTCATCACGTCGGCGAGCTTGCCGTCCTCCTCGACACGGTCGCCGACGCGGACGTGCCACGCGACGATCTCGGCCTCGGCGATGCCTTCACCAATGTCGGGAAGGCGGAAGGTGAACTTGCCCATGGTCAGTCTCGTTCTTCAGCCGTCATTGCGAGACCGCAGGCCGAAGCAACCCAGTGCGCTGACGTAAATTGCTTCGCTTCGCTCGCAATGACGAGGGATTGTGTCACGACTTCAAAAGCCGGTCGATGGCCTCGCCGATGCGGACGGGACCGGGGAAATAGGCCCACTCGAGGCTGTGCGGATAGGGAGTGTCGAAGCCGGTAACGCGCTCGACCGGCGCTTCGAGCGAGTAGAAACAGCGCTCCTGCACCAGTGCGGACAGTTCCGCGCCGAAGCCGGCAGTCCGCGTAGCCTCATGGACGACGAGGCATCGACCGGTCTTGCGGACCGATTCCTCGATCGTCTCGATGTCGATCGGGACCAGCGTGCGCAGGTCGATGATCTCGGCGTCGACGCCCTTCTCCCGGCAGACCGCCTCGACCACGTGGATCATGGTGCCATAGGCGATCACGGTCAGCGCCTCGCCCTTCGTGACGTAGCGTGCCTTGCCGAGCGGGATCGAATAGTATCCCTCCGGCACCGCGCTGTCCTTGTGCCGCGCCCAGGGCTCGACCGGCTTGTCATAGTAGCCGCTGAACGGGCCGTTGTAGATGCGCTTGGGCTCGAAGAAGATGACGGGGTCATCGTCCTCGATCGCCGCGATAAGCAGGCCCTTGGCGTCGTGCGGGGTGCTGGGGATCACGGTCTTGAGACCCGCCACGTGAGTGAACAGCGCCTCGGGGCTCTGGCTGTGGGTCTGCCCGCCGAAGATGCCGCCGCCGAACGGCGAGCGCACGGTAATCGGCGCGGTGAACTCGCCCGCCGAGCGATAGCGCAGCCGCGCCGCTTCGGAGACGAGCTGGTCCAGCCCCGGGTAGATATAGTCGGCGAACTGGATCTCGGGCACCGGGCGCAGGCCATAGGCACCCATGCCCACCGCCGCGCCGATGATCCCGCATTCATTGATCGGCGTGTCGAACACGCGGTGCTTGCCGTGCTTTTTCTGCAGGCCGGCCGTCGCCCGGAACACGCCGCCGAAGTAGCCGACGTCCTCGCCGAAAATCACGACGTTCGGATCGCGTTCCATCATGATGTCGAGCGCGTCGTTGATCGCCTCGATCATGTTGAGCCGCCGGGTCGGCGCGTTGGCGAGGCTGAGGGGCGCTTCTTCGAGCGTCATCACTCGTACTCCTTCCAGGTCGGCCATTTGATCCGGCGCTCGCGGATGGCCTGTTCGGCCTGCTCCTGGAGGTGCCACGGCAGGTCTTCGAAGACGTCCTCGAACATCGTGTGGAACGGATGGTGGAGGCCGTGGCCGAGAATGCCGTTCTTTTCGGCTTCCTTGGTCGCGGCCTTGACCTCGTCGATGTGCGCACGGTCCATCTCCGCGTGCTGCTCGTCCGACCATTCGCCAAGGCTGATGAGGTGGCGCTTGAGCCGCATGATCGGATCGCCGAGCGGCCACTCCTCACGCTCCTGCGCGGAGCGGTAGGCGGTGGGATCATCCGACGTAGAGTGACCCTCGGCGCGGTAGGTGAAGTGCTCGATCAGCGTCGGCCCGGCATTGGCGCGGGCGCGGTTGGCGGCCCACTGGGTCGCGGCGTAAACCGCCAGCGGATCGTTGCCGTCGACCCTTATCCCGGCGATGCCATAGCCGATGGCACGCGCGGCGAAGGTCGTGCGCTCGGCCCCGGCGAACCCGGAGAAGCTCGAGATCGCCCACTGGTTGTTGACGACGTTGAAGATCACTGGCGCGTTGTAGACCGCTGCAAAGGTCAGCGCGGCGTGGAAATCGCCCTCGGCGCTCGATCCTTCGCCGATCCAGCTGGCGGCGATGCGGGTATCGCCCTTGATCGCACTCGCCATCGCCCAGCCCACGGCCTGCGGATACTGCGTGGCGAGATTGCCGCTGATCGTGAAGAAGCTGTGATCGCGGCTCGAATACATGATCGGCAGCTGGCGGCCCTTCAGCTTGTCGGCGCGGTTCGAGTAGATCTGGTTGATCATCTCGAGCAGCGGATAGCCGCGCGCGATCAGCACGCCCTGCTGCCGATAGCTGGGAAACACCATGTCGTCGGCGGCAAGCGCCATCGCCGGGGCGACGCTCGTCGCCTCTTCGCCGGTGCACTTCATGTAGAAGCTGGTCTTGCCCTGGCGCTGGCCGCGGTACATCCGGTCGTCGAACGCACGGGTCAGCGCCATCGTGCGGAGCATACGCCGCAGCGTCTCGGAATCGAGCCGCGGGTTCCACGGGCCAACTGCGGCGTGGTCGTCATCGAGCACGCGGACCATGTCCAGGCACAGCGGGTGGGTTTCGGCGGCGGCGCAGCCCTCGTCCGGGCGCGCCTGCTCACCCGCCCTGGGGATCACGAGGTGCGAATAATCGACCGCGTCGCCGGGGCGGAACTTCGGTTCGGGAACATGGAGCGAAAGCGGCGGAAGGTTCCCGCGTGAGGCCGGTCCGGTCATCGCTCGCTCACCATCATCGCTCTCCCGCGCCTGACGGAACGCGCGCCGGGGCGCTCGGTGCCGATTGACGCAAAATTATCAGTCGCTGTTATTTTATTGCGCGACCGAATCGGAGTCAACGGGTCAGTCGTTGCAAGCGATACTATACTGCCACAGGGGCGGTCAGCGGGGGAGCGGGTTCGTAGCCGGAAACCACGAAATCCTCGATTTTGTAGTCGAACATGCTCGCCGGCCGCCTGACGATCTGCATACGCGGAGTGCCGCGCGGCATACGGGTGAGCTGCTCCTCGATCAGCGCGGCGTGGTTGAGGTAGAGGTGCGTGTCGCCGCCCATCCACACCAGCTCGCCCGGTTCGAGGTCCGCCTGCTGCGCCAGCATCCTGAGCAGCAGCGCCGCCGACCACAGGTTGAACGGCAGGCCCAGCGCGACGTCGCACGATCGCTGGTAGAGGATGCCATTGAGGCGGTTGCCGGCGACGTGGAACTGGTAGGTCTTGTGGCAGGGCGGCAGGGCCATGCGGTCGACCTCCGCCACGTTCCAGCCTTCGATGATGTGGCGGCGGCTGCCGGGGTTGTTGCGGAGCGATTCGACCACCTGGGTGACTTGGTTGATCCCCTCCCCCGGTGCGAACAATCCGCCCTCCACTGGAACGTAGGTCGGCCAGTCGACCCACTGCTTGCCATAGACCGGGCCGAGATCGCCCCATTGCGCGGCGAACGCCTCGTCCTCTGCGATGCGCTGGACGAAGGTGTCGAGCGCCACGTCCTCGCCGGTTTCGCTGACGTAGCGGGCGTGGGGCCACTCGTTCCAGATCTTCACACCCTGCCGCACCAGCGGGCGGATGTTGGTCTCGCCAGTCAGAAACCACAGCATCTCGCGCGTGGCGGTCTTCCAGTAGACCCGCTTGGTGGTGATCAGCGGCATCTGTCCGTCCGACAGATCGAACCGCATGGTCACGCCGAACAGCGAGCGCGTGCCGATGCCGGTCCGGTCGATCCGCTCGTCGCCCTCCTCCCAGATGCGGCGCATCAGGTCGAGGTATTGCCACTCGGGATGGCGGGGGGAATCACGAAGCGCGGGGGCGGTGGCCATGCTCGACCAATAACCTGTGATTGACCGCTTGCCACCCTCCGAAACGCTCACTATAGGCGCGCTCCTGCCCTGCACCACCTTCGGGTGGTCGCGATCGGTCGGGGAATAGCTCAGCCTGGTAGAGCACTGTCTTCGGGAGGCAGGGGCCGGAGGTTCGAATCCTCTTTCCCCGACCACATCGCCCTTCGGGGCAAAGAAAAGGGCGGCTTTCGGGCCGCCCTTTTTCGTTTCAGCGCGTGTTCAGGCTCACCCCCCGACCCCTCCCGCATGCGGGAGGGCTGCGAGACTAGGGGCTTCAGCCCCTAGTCGCAGCGGGGTGGTCTTTTGTCCTTACGCCCCCGCCTGTCCGGCCTTCCAGTCCCGCCGGATCTTCTTGGCGAGGCTCCATTTGTGGACCTCGGTCGGGCCGTCATAGATGCGGAAGGCGCGGACTTCGCGGAAGACCTGCTCGACGATCGTCTTGTCGGTCACCCCGGTCCCGCCCATGACCTGGACGCAGCGATCGGCGATGCGCATCAGCGCTTCCGAAACCGCGACCTTGGCCATCGAGCTTTCGACCGTGCCGAGGCTGCCGGTGTCGAGCACCTCGGCGCACCAGTCGATCATCAGTTCCGCCTGCTTGATATCGATCATGTTCTCCGCAAGCATGAACCCGACACCTTCGTGGTCGATCAGGGTCTTGCCGAAGGCCATCCGGCGGTTGGCATAGTCGCTCGCGATCTCGTGCGAACGGATGCAGCAGCCGAGCCAGCGCATGCAGTGCGAGAGCCGCGCCGGCGACAGGCGAACCTGCGCATACTTGAACCCCTCACCCGGCTCGCCGAGCATCTGGTCGGCGGGGATGCGCAGGTCCTCGATATCGATGGTGGCGTGGCTGCCCGGCATCGAGCTGTCGATGGTGTTGGGAATGTCGACGATGCGGATCGCCGGGTCGGGCAGGTCGACGAGGAACATGCACGCGCCGCCCGCGGCCGCACCGCCTTCGGCCTTGGCCATGACGATGCCGACACTCGCGCCTTCGGCACCGGTGATGAAGGCCTTCTTGCCGTTGACCACCCAGTGATTGCCGTCCTGCACGCAGGTCGTCCGCATCATCGAGGGATCGGCGCCGGCGCCGTTGTCCTCGGCGGGTTCGGTCATGAAGAACGCCGAGCGCGCGCGGCCCTCGACCAGCGGTCTGAGGAAGCGCTCCTTCTGCTCCGCCGTACCCTTGTGGCCAATCAGGTACATGTTGCCCTCGTCCGGGGCCATGGTGTTGACGGCCAGCGGCCCCAGCGGCGAGAGGCCCGACTTGATCAGGACGTGCGCCGTTTCGAGCTGGGTCAGGTGTTCGCCGCCCGGAAGGATGTGCGGGGTGAGCACGCCGGCCTCGCGCGCGAGATCGCGCATTTCGTACACCAGTTCGTCGAGCGGCGCGCCGTGATGGTCGCGGCGGGGATCGCGCTCATAGGGCACGACCACATCGCGGACGAACCGCTCGACCCTGGCACCGATCTCGCGCGCACGCTGGCTGACTTCGCTCATGAACCCTCCTCTTAATCGCCCGTTTAAGGCGCTCGTGGGGTTTCCGCGCCAGCGAGTCAATCACGCTAAATGCGAGGGAACCGATGAAGGGCCAGTCCATTGCAAGATCAGATAGTTACAGACTGATCAGCCTGGAGTCAGATCATGCCCGATACCCAGTTCACCGACGCCATCGCCATGCTGAAGGCAGACCATCGCAAGGTCGAGGAGCTTTTCGACAAGTTCGAATCTGCCCGCGCCGGATCGAAGCAGAAGCTCGCCCAGCAGATCTGCGACGAGCTCAAGATCCACACGATGCTCGAAGAGGAAATCTTCTATCCGGCCCTGCGCGACAAGATCGAGGAAGACACGCTCAACGAAGCCTATGTCGAGCACGACGGGGCCAAGGTCCTGATTAACGACATCATGGCCGGCGGCCCTGACGATGCGTTCTATGACGCCAAGGTCAAGGTGCTTTCGGAGGAGATCAAGCACCACGTCAAGGAAGAGGAAGCCCGCGGCGAAGGCATGTTTTCGCAAGCCCGAGAAGCCGGCGTCGACCTCGTCGCGCTGCGTGACCAGATGCTCGCGCGCAAGCAGGAGCTCTTGGGCGTGGCGAAGGACGAAGGCCTGCCGGCCGCCAAGCCGCTCGTGGTCAACGTGCGGGCGGCCTAACCGCCCCGCAGCAGCTGCACGCCCCAGTCCCGTTCGAACAGGTAGAGCAAAAGCCGCGCGGCCTCTCCCCTTGGGCTCGAGAGGCCGCCGTCTCGTTCCATCAGCAGCCGCGCATCGTCATGCGCCAGTGGCAGCAGCCGGGCGATCTGCTCGAAGTCGGCGACGCGGAACGGGGTGTCGCCCGATTGGCGCGTGCCCAGCAGTTCGCCGCCTCCACGCAGGCGCAGATCTTCCTCGGCGAGGCGAAAGCCGTCCTGGGTTTCGCGCATCAGCGCGAGCCGTTCGCGACCGGTTTCGGATAGCGCCTCGCCGCGCAGCAGCAGGCAGGTCGACTTTTCCGCACCGCGCCCGACCCGGCCGCGCAGCTGGTGAAGCTGGGCGAGGCCAAAGCGTTCGGCCTGCTCGATCACCATCAGCGTCGAGTTGGGGACATCGACCCCGACCTCGATCACCGTTGTCGCGACGAGCAGGCTGGCGTCGCCGCGGGCGAAGCGCTCCATCGCGGCGTCCTTTGTCTCGGGCCGCAGCTGGCCATGTACCAGGACGACCGTGTCCCCGAACCGCTCCCTCAGCGCGGCGTAGCGCGCCTCGGCGGCGGCTAGGTCTTCGCTCTCCTGCTCGCGGACCATCGGGCACACCCAGTACGCCTGCCCGCCGCGCTCGATGTGACGGGCGAGGCCGTTCACCACCTCCGGCAAGCGGTCGAGCGCGACGACGCGGGTGTCGATCGCCTGCCGGCCCGGCGGCAGCTCGTCGAGCCGCGAGACGTCCATCTCGCCGTACTGCGCCAGCGTCAGCGTCCGCGGGATCGGGGTGGCTGTCATGGCCAGGCAGTGCGGGGTGGCCCGCCCCTTCTGCGTCAGCATCAGCCGCTGGCCGACGCCGAAACGGTGCTGCTCGTCGATCACCACCAGCGCGAGATTGCGATAGGCGACCGCATCCTGGAAGATGGCGTGGGTCCCGACGCAGATGTCGATCGATCCGTCGAGCAACCCCATCATGATCGATTCGCGCGCGCGGCCCTTGTCGCGCCCGGTCAGCAGCGCGATCGTTACCCCCGTTCCCGCGGCCATGCGGGTGAGCGTTTCGTGGTGCTGGCGGGCGAGGATCTCGGTCGGTGCGAGCAGCGCGGCCTGCGCCCCGGCCTCGACCGCGATCAGCATCGACTCCAGCGCCACGACCGTCTTGCCCGAACCGACGTCGCCCTGCAGCAGGCGCAGCATCGGGGCGGCCTGCGCGACGTCCGCCTCGATCTCGGCGATGGCGCGGCGCTGGGCCCCGGTCAGCGCGAACGGCAGCGAGAGCTTGCCGCGCAGTCGTCCGTCGCCGTGCAGCGGGATGCCGCGGCGGGTGCGGTTTGACTCGCGCACCAGCATCAGGGCGAGGCTGTTCGCCAGCAGTTCGTCATAGGCGAGCCGGTCGCGCGCCGCCGGGTGCTCGCCCTTGTGCGCCAGCGCGAGCGCCTCGCGCCAGTCGGGCCAGCCCATCTTCGCCTTGAGGCCGGGCTCGATCCATTCGGGCAATTCGGGCACATGCTCGAGCGCCTGGTGGACCAGCCCTTGCACCCGCCCTTGCGTGAGCCCTTCGGAGAGCGCATAGACCGGCTCGCACAAGGTGCCGAGCGCGGCTCCGCCGGCCTCCTCGATATGGTCCGGATGGACGATCTGGAGCGTCTGGCCGTACTGGTCGATCCGGCCGGAAACCCAGCGCGTCGCGCCGACCGGGAACTGTTTCTTCGCGGAATAGCTCGCCCGCCCGAAGAAGGTCAGCGCGACATAATCACCCAGGGAATCCTCGGCCATGATCCGGTAAGGCCCGCGCCCCGAGGGGCTGCGATGTTCGCGCGCGGTGAGCCGCACCACCACGTTCTCGCCCACGCTCGCCGCGTCGAGGCTGTCCACCGCGCGGCGCTGCACGAAACGGTCGGGCAAGTGGTAGGCAAAATCCTTGATCCGGCTAAGCCCCAGCTTCTCCAGCGGCCGCGCCAGCCCCGCGCCCACGCCCTTGAGGCTGTCGGCAGCGGCGAACAGCGGATTGAGGCGGTCGGGGCGCATGGCGATGCTTTAGCCACAATCCGCCGCCGCAGGAAATATCCGTGAATTGACCGAACGCATGGAACTTTCCGGTCCTCCGGGCACGTTGCAATGGTGGCCCTCCGATCAGGCGGGAGCTGCACAGGAGAACAGACCAATGCTTCTGCCCCATGGCACCGTCGTCGCGCTCGTCGATGGAAACAACTTCGAGCTGTTCCGCAACACCGGCACCGAGGCCGCGCCGGAACTGTCCAGACAGGACAGCCCTGCGCTCGACACCAGCAACCACAGCGCCGGCGCCCATCACGAATCGGCCAAGGGAAGTCACGGCCGCCACAAGGAGCAGGAAGCCGTCCACGCCGCCGCGGCGGCGGGCTGGCTCAACCGGCAGGTGCTAGACCACAAGATCGAGAACCTCGTGGTGATCGCGCCGCCCTCTACCCTCGGCGAGCTGCGGGCCCACTATCATGGCGAGCTTGAGCGGACCTTGCTCAAGGAACTGGCCAAGGATCTGAGCGGCCGGCAGGGGCCGGAAATCCTGACTGCCCTGCGCGGCTAGGGGTCTTGCCTCGGCGGGTTCCCGGCCGTACCGCACGCAGCCATGGAACCCGCCGCCACGCTCGACCCCGCCCGCCTCGGCAAGATGCGCTTCCGTGCGTGGCACCGGGGCACGCGCGAGGCAGACTACATGATCGGCTGCTTCTTCGATCGCTACCACACGCAGTGGAGCGAGGCCGAGGCCGCATGGTTCGAAGCGCTGCTCGACGAGGACGATGTCGATATCATGGCCTGGGCGCTGAAGACGCAGCCTGTGCCGGACAGCTTTGCCGGACCCCAGATGGACCTGATGATGAAGCTCGACTACGTGGACATCCCGCGCTGACACGTCCCCGCTCGCCGCGAGCTTGTCGAAGGACCGTTCTTTTTCTACGGGCGTCGGAACCACCAGCAGGAAGCCCGCCTTTCGACAAGCGCAGGACGGCCGGGATAGAAATCCGGTTCGTTCGGTTCATCGCCTTATGCCCGATCTCAACCGGATCCTCTCCGCCAAGTCGCCCCTGACGCTGGCCTCGGTCGCCCGCGGTGCTCAGCCGTTGGTGCTGGCCGACCTGGCCCGCGCAACCACGGGCCGCGCCGTGTTCATTGCGCCGGACGAGGCGGCGATGCGGGCCATGTCCGACAGCGCCGGGTTCTTCGCGCCCGAGCTCGAGGTCATCGAATTTCCCGCGTGGGACTGCCTGCCCTATGACCGCGCCAGCCCCGCGCTGTCGGTAAGCGCCCGCCGCCTCGCCGCGCTCGAGCGGCTGCAGCGCAAGCGCGACAAGCCGCAGCTCCTGGTCACCACGATCAACGCGGTGCTGCAGCGCGTGCTCACCCCGTTCCGCATCCGCGAATCGACCCGGCTGCTGAAGGCCGGAATGGAAATCGGGCGCGAGAGCCTGATCGGCCTGCTCCAGCGACAGGGCTATTCGCGGACCGATACCGTGGTCGACGCCGGCGAATACGCGGTGCGCGGCTCGGTCTTCGACATTTTTCCGTCTGGCCTCGACCACGGCTTGCGGCTCGATTTCTTCGGTGACGAGCTTGAAACGCTGCGGCTGTTCGATCCCAGCACCCAGCGGTCGGTGCAGCCGGTCGAGACGCACCTGCTGCTACCCGCGAGCGAGGCGCTGCTCGACGAGGACAGCATCAAGCGTTTCCGCGGTCGCTATCGCGAGATGTTCGGCGCCAATGCCACCGGCGACCCGCTGTACCAGGCGGTCAGCGACGGGCGGCGGCTCGCGGGCATGGAGCACTGGCTGCCGCTGTTCGAGGACCGGCTTGCCACGCTGTTCGACCATCTGAGCGAGGGCGATCTCGTGGTCGTCGACGCGGCGGCGATCAAGGCAGCGGAGACCCGCCTGTCGGACATCGCCGATTACCACGCGGCGCGCGTCGACAGTTCGGGCAAAGCACCCGGAAGCTATCGCCCACTGAGCGAAACCGCGCTCTACCTTGGCCGCGACGAGCTCGACCGCGCACTCGCGGCCTGGCCGGTCCACCGCACGACGATCTTCGCCGAACCCGAATCCGCGAGCGTGCTCGACTTCGGCTTCACCAGCAGCCGCGATTTCACGCCCGAGCGGACGCAGAACGCGAACGTCTATGAAGCGGCGGCGAAGTACCTCTCGTCGCTCGGCGCGCGCGGGATCAAGCCGCTGATCGCCGCCTATACCGAAGGCAGCCGCGCCCGCCTCGCCTCCTTGCTGGGAGACGCCGGCAAGGGACCGCTGCAACTGGCGGATTCGTGGCAGGAGGCGCTGGGCCTCGCCGCGTCGGGCAAGGCGGTGGCGCTGGTCCTCCCGCTGGAGGAAGGCTTCTCCAATGCCGGGCTGGAGCTGCTGACCGAGAAGGACATTCTCGGCGACCGGCTCGTCCGCCGCAAGAAGAAGCGCAAGGACGCCGACGCCTTCCTCGCGGAACTTAGCGCGCTCAATCCCGGCGACCTCGTGGTCCACATGGACCATGGCATCGGGCGGTATCTCGGGCTCGAAGCCATTGCGGTGGGGGACAGCCCGCACGACTGCGTCCAGCTCGAATACTCGGGCGGCGACAAGCTCTACATTCCGGTCGAGAACCTCGACGTCCTCTCGCGCTACGGCAGCGAGAGCGACGGCGTCGCGCTCGACAAGCTGGGCGGCGAGGCGTGGCAGCGGCGCAAGGCGCGGATGCGCGAGCGGATCCTCGAGATGGCCGGCACGCTCATGGCGACCGCCGCGCTGCGCGCGCTGCGCACCGCCGACGTGCTGCTGCCGGATGACTCGAGCTTCGGCCCCTTCGTCGACCGCTTCCCGTGGGACGAGACGGACGACCAGGAACAGGCGATCGGCGACGTCCTCGGCGATCTGGGCGAAGGCAAGCCGATGGACCGCCTGGTCTGCGGCGACGTCGGCTTCGGCAAGACCGAAGTCGCGCTGCGCGCCGCGTTCGTCGCGGCGATGGCGGGCAAGCAGGTGGTCGTGATCGCGCCGACCACGCTCCTGGCGCGGCAGCATTACAGCAATTTCGCCGAACGCTTTGCCGGCTTCCCGATCGAGGTGGGCCGCCTGTCACGCCTTGTCGCGCCCAAGGAGGCGGCGCGGACCAAGGAGATGCTGGCCGACGGGACAATGGACGTCGTCATCGGCACCCATGCCCTCCTGTCCAAGGGAATCAGGTTCAAGCGGCTCGGCCTCGTCATCGTCGACGAGGAGCAGCGCTTCGGCGTGACCCACAAGGAGAAGCTCAAGGAACTGAAGGCGGACGTCCACGTCCTCACCCTCACCGCCACCCCGATCCCGCGCACCCTGCAGATGGCGATGTCGGGCCTGCGCGAGCTCTCGACCATCCAGACCCCGCCGGTCGACCGTCTTGCGGTGCGGACTTACGTGATGCCGTGGGACGACGTGGTCATGCGCGAGGCGCTGCTGCGCGAACACCAGCGCGGCGGGCAGAGCTTCATCGTTGTCCCGCGCATTTCCGACATGACCGACGTCGAGGAGTGGCTGCGCACCACCGTGCCCGAGGTCAAGTTCACGACCGCGCACGGTCAGATGAGCCCGACCGAGGTCGAGGACCGGATGGGCGCGTTCTACGAGAAGAAGTACGAGGTCCTGCTTTCGACCACCATCATCGAGAGCGGCATCGACATTCCGTCGGCCAACACCATCGTCATCCACCGCGCCGACCGTTTCGGCCTTGCCCAGCTCTACCAGCTGCGCGGCCGTGTCGGGCGCGGCAAGATCCGCGCCTATGCCTACCTCACCTATCCCGAGAACATGGCGCTTTCGGAAGTCGCGGAGAAGCGGCTCAAGGTGCTCGGCGATCTCGACAGCCTCGGCGCCGGGTTCCAGCTCGCCAGCCACGATCTCGACATCCGCGGCGCAGGCAACCTGCTGGGCGACGAGCAGTCCGGCCATATCCGCGAGGTCGGGTTCGAGCTTTACCAGTCGATGCTGGAGGACGCGATCCTCGCCGCCAAGGCCGGCGATGTCTCCCTGACCAAGCAGCCGGGCGGCCTCAGCCCGCAGATCACGGTCGATGCGCCGATCATGATCCCGGAAGACTACGTGCCCGACCTGGCTGTGCGCATGGCGCTGTATCGCCGGATGAACGATGCAGAAGGGCCGGATGCGGTCGAGGCGCTCGCGGCGGAAATGATCGACCGCTTCGGCCCCCTCCCCGGCCCGACCCAGAACCTGCTCAAGCTCATCGAGATCAAGCGCCAGGCGATCGAGGCCAACATCGCCAAGATCGACGTCGGCGCGAAGGGCGCGCTGGTTTCGTTCCACAACGACGACTTCGCCGATCCGGCCGGGCTCATCGGCTACGTCGAGCGACTGAAGGGCACCGCCAAGCTGCGTCCGGACAACAAGCTGGTAATACAGCGCGCATGGGGCAACGCCGAGGCACGGCTCAACGCGCTGGTGCAGATGACCAAGGGACTGGCGACCATCGCCAGGCGCGCGGGGAAGCCGAAGTAGCCGCTAGAGGTCGAGCAACCTCGCCCCGCTTACCGGCGGCGAACCCAGGAAGCCCTGGTACGTTGTGCACCCTTCTTCGCGCAGCACCGCCAGTTGTCCGTCGTCTTCGACCCCTTCGGCCACAAGCGACAGCCCGAGCGCACGCGCCATCGCCACGATCGCGCGCAGGATTGCCCGGTCGCGCTCGTCGTGGGTCAGGTCGCGGACGAGCGAACGATCGAGCTTGAGGCACGATACCGGCAGCGCCTTGAGCGTGCGGAAATTGGAGAAGCCGGTGCCGAAGTCGTCGAGCGCGATCGCCACGCCTTCGTCGGTCAGCCCCCGCAGGAGCCGCGCCGAGCCTTCCAGGTCGTGGATCAGCGCCTGCTCGGTGATCTCCAGGGTGAGCCGCCACGGGGGGAAGCCACTGTCGGCCAGCTCGGCCCGCAGGCCGTCGGCAAAGCCCGGCTCGGCGAGATCTTCGGCCGTGACGTTCAGCGAAAGGCGCAGCGCCCCCGGCCAGCGCGCCGCTTCGGTGAGCGCGCGCCGGGCGATATGGCGGGAGAGCTGGGCGACGTGATCGGCGCGCCCCGCCACCGCGAAAAGCGTGCCCGCCTCGATGCGGCCAAGCTCGGGATGATCCCACCGCGCCAGAGCTTCGGCCCCGGTCAGGTGCCCGTCCGCGACTGCGAACTGGGGCTGGAAGACGATCCCGATCTCGTCCCGGTCGAGCGCGCCGATCACGTCCGCCTCGAGCCGGGCGGCGCTGCGGGCGCGGGCGACATGCGAGCCGTCGGCCCAGATCAGGCGGCGGCCGGCCTGCTGCTGGAGCAAGGTGAGCGCCTGGTCGAGGCGGTCGAGCAGCGTGTCTGCCGACTCTCCCGAGGTCGCCCGGAGCAGGGCGATGCGCGGACGGAGCTGCAGCGTCTCGCCGCCGACAGACATCGGCCCAGACACCCAGACCGCAAGGGCATCGGCGAGCCATTGCCAGCGCTCGCGGCTGACGCTGGAGCGCGACGCGACGAGGAAATCACGCCCGCCGACCCGCGCGACCAGCGTCTCGTCCTCGATCTCGCTGGCGCAGAACGATTCGATGCGGCGGGCAATCTCGGCCAGAGCCCGGTCGCCCGCGGCCTCGCCATAGGCAAGGTTAACCGACTGGAAGCGGTGAAAGCCCAGCAGCATCGCCTGCACCGGCCGCAGAAGGGCGTCGCGGCCCCAGGCGTCGAGGCGTGCGACGAGGCCCGCGGTGCTGTAAAGCCCGGTCAGCATATCCATGGCTGGAGCAGTCTCGACGGTCGCGGCACGGTTCATGGCAGGCTGACCTTAGCCGCTCCAAGGTTTCCAAACCGTTCCGGACCGCAAAACAGTCGCCCGGCCCCTTCCCTCGTTGCCAAAGCCGCCCCCGGTCCATATCAACCCCCGGCAAATCCGGCGAAATCCGCCGGATCGACCGGGGAATTCATGACGATGGGCGGACCAAAGCGCCTGGCCCTGCTGGCATCGACGACCGACCGCGCACAGGACGCGGCACAGGCGCTGGAGGCGTCGCACGACTGGGTGGCGCTCGACGACGCCGAGGCGGTTGTGGTGCTCGGCGGCGACGGCTTCATGCTGCAGACGCTGCACCAGATGCTCGACGCCGGGCGGGTGATCCCGGCCTACGGTATGAACCTCGGCACGGTCGGGTTCCTGATGAACAAGCACAAGAGCAGCCGCGCGATCACCGAACGCCTGGCGCGCGCGCGTGCGATCGCGGTCGCGCCGCTGCGGATGCGGGCCGAAACCAACTCGGGCGAGACGTTCACCGCCTGCGCGATCAACGAAATCTCGCTGCTGCGCGAAACCCGGCAGACCGCCAAGCTGGAAGTGACCGTCAACAACCGGATCCGCATCGCGGAGCTGTCCTGCGACGGCGTGCTGGTGGCGACGCCGGCCGGATCGACCGCCTACAACCTCTCCGCCAATGGCCCGATCCTTCCGCTCGGCTCCAACATGCTCGCGCTGACCCCGATCAGCCCGTTCCGGCCGCGTCGCTGGCGCGGGGCGATCCTGCCCGATACCTCCGAAATCAGCTTCAAGGTGCGCGAGGCGGTCAAGCGCCCGGTCGCTGTCGTCGCCGACCAGAAGGAGGTCCGCGATGTGCGGCAGGTGTGGGTCACCGTCGCCCGCGAAAGCGCGCTCACCCTGCTGTTCGACCCCGGCCACAGCCTCGACGAGCGCATCGTGACCGAGCAGTTCCAGGTCTGAGAAAAACCCGCTTCAGGCGCTTGCCAAACCGCGCGGCACTGGTATAGGCGCACCCCTGCCCGGCCAAAACCGGGCTGCTCCCCGATAGCTCAGCGGTAGAGCATTCGACTGTTAATCGAATGGCCGTAGGTTCGAATCCTACTCGGGGAGCCAGTTTTCTTCCGCGCCGCAGCGCGCGCCCGCTCCATCATATCAAGACGCGCAGACGCTCCGGCAAGGTCGCCGGCGCCTTTTCGTTCGCCTATGCGAGGGTGGGGCCGCGCCAATGCGCAGCCCCTTCGCACTTCACCGGCTCGCGGCAGTACCTGAGGCGCCCGCGTCCGCCCTTGCCCCGCCGATCAGCGGCTTGTCACCATCGCCCAGGATGATGAATGCGGCCCAGTAGAACGGGTGCGAGGTGTTGGGATCGTCCATCAACTTCTGCTCGGCTTCCGAGAGCGACTGCGCGATGGGCTGGCCGGGCTTGCCGTCGATCATGCCGCCGATCAGCCGCTTGGTCGCGTCGAAGTCGTCTGGCACCGGCCAGTGGCTGGCAATGACCGAGCGCGCGCCCGCACCCACGAAGGCGCGGACCAGGCCGTCGAGCGCGTAGTTGCCGCCCGACGTGACCCCCGCCTCGCGGCTCGCGCTGACCGACGCCATGCCGGCGGTGTCGCACGCAGACAGGATCACGAGGTCCGCATCCAGCTGGAGGTCGAACACCTCGCGGAAGGTCAGCAGGCCGTCGGAACCCTGGTCGCCGAAGCTGGTGACCAGAGCCGGCCGCGCCGGGCAATCGGCGCGCGGCGCGGTGACGAGGCCGTGGGTGGCGAAATGCACGACACGGTACTGGTCGAGCGTGGTGTCGGACAGGAGCTCGCTGTCGCTGAACTGCTGCTCGACCCGGACCGCGCTGTTGGCCGCGCCGAACTTGCCCTGGGCGAAATAGAGTTCGTCGGGCTTGATCGGGTTCTGCCAGGTCGCCAGCGGCCAGTCACATTCGTCCGCGACGGCGGCGAGCGGCTTGGCCTTGGGAACGGCGTTCTCGCCCAGGCCGATGTAGCTGCGCGGCGCGCGCGACGGCGCGAGCTTGCGGATGTCCAGGAAGCCGCGCGGGCTCACCGCAATCGACATTTCCCGCCCGCGCCCGAGCCACGCGACATTGGTGAAGTCGAACGGATCGCCATCGGGCCGGTCGGCCTGGTCCTTGTAGTCCTTGACGCTCTTGTCGTCGGTCACCAGCACCGAAGGCGGCAGCTGCAGCATCGCCCCGTCGGGCTCGAAGATCAGGTGGCGGACGGAGGCGACGTCCTTGTCCACCGCGCCGAACAGGCTGAGATACAGCGCTCGCGATTTCTCGACATCGAACGGGTAATTGACCTGCTGGCCATTCTCGACCTTGACCACGGTGTCGCGGATCTCGGCCACGGACTTCGACAGTTGCTCGGTCGTCAGGTCGACCTTGAACACCTTGGCCGAACCCGGGGCGACGAACAGGCCGTAGAGGTCGGTGCCGACCGCCATCAGTTTGTAGTATGCCTCGCCGCTGCGCAGCGCGCCCTGAAGCTCGCCGATCTCGACTCGCGCCGGCGACAGCACGTTGTAGCGCTGGAACGAGGCGAGCTTCGAGACGATGCCGGTCTGCTCGCGCTGCAGTTCCACCAGCGAACCCTGCGCAGCGGCGAGGTTTTGGATATCCTGCTGCGTTGGCGCAGGAAGTGCCGAGAGGCGGGCGATGTCCGCCTCGGTCCGGGCGATCTCGCGGCTGCGGGCGAGCGACAGGCGGAACAGCGAGGATGCCTCGTCATTCCCTTCCGAAAGCTGGCGCGCCAGCACGGCCTGGGTCTGGGCGACGCCCGGGCGCTGGAGCACCTGCGAGGCGGTGAACATCGCCTTGGCCGCGTCGGCGCTGCCATCGGTCGCCAGCAATCCGAAGTACGGCGGCAACAGCTCGCGCAAGGTGGCGCCGCTGTCGGGCACCGAGGTGCTCTCGTCGACGACCTGCGCATAAAGCGCCTTGGCCGCGTCGGTCTGGCCGCTGCGCCCGAGGAATGCCGCCTTGCGTGCCTTGGCCGCAAGCAGCGCTGGGGACTGCGGGAACGCGCTGCCGATGGCCAGGATCGCGCGGTCGAACGCGCCTTCGGCTTCGTCCGGCTTGCCCTGCGCTTCGGCGATCAGGGCCAGCTCGATCTGGATTTCCGAACGCAGCCAGCTTGCCGAGGCGACGCGCCCGTCGCGAACCGCATCGAGGTTTCGCGAGGCGCTGGCGAACAGCTCCGCCGCGGCATCGAGCTTGCCCTCCTGGCGCAGCGCGGTGGCCCGCAACGACAGCGCCTGGGCGTCGAGAATTTCGGCCCGTTCGGTCGGGGTGAGGCCGGCATCGACCCCTCCGAGCCGTTGCAGTCCCGCATTCTCGCGGTTGATCTGCTCGGCCAGCGACACGTTGATGAGGCCGTTGCGCAACGAACCTTCGTCGAACTCCGCACCCACCGGTGCAACCGGCGCGTCCAGTTCGCGGATTGCCGCCTGCGACCTGCGCTGGTTGAGCTGGTTGATCGCGCGGTAGTTGCGCAGCAGGCGCTGGGTCACCCCGTCGCCGCGCGCGATCACCGCTGCCGACTGCGAAAACAGCCTTGTCGCGGCCGAGAAGTTGCCGAGGTTCGACTGCTGCAGGCCCTGGTTGGCGAGCGCCTCGGCCGGGCTCATCACGTCTCCGCCGCGACCGCCGAGCGATTCGAAGAACTCGGCGGATTCGGCAAAGCGGCCGCCATTGTTGCGAAGATAGGCTTCCTCGCGTGCGCCGAGCGTATCGAGCTGCCCGGCCTGGACGCGGGCGAAGGCGGCAGAGTCGCTGACCTCGGTGCTCGCAACGCGGATTTCGCCGGGGATCGGCCGGTCGGCGATCACGCTGGCCAGCGCCAGACGCAGCGCCGGATCATAGCCTGCCAGCCCTTCGACGATGTACGTCCGGCCGTTCTTGCGCACGGCATAGCGGCGGTAGTCCACCGCTGCCTTGCTGTCGCGGCAGTAGACCGCGGGCACGTTGCCAAGCCCGTCGATCCGCACCGCGCCCTCGCCGCCGCAGACCAGGTCCACGCCCGGTATCGCGCTCGGCTCGCTGCCCAGCCTGGCATCGCGGCGGAGCATGACCATCGAGCCGACCGCACCCGCGGCGTCCCGGCAAGTCAGGCGCCACGCCCGGTCGAAGATGCCCGACAGGCGTGTGTCCGATGGTGCATTCTGGGCGGTGCAGATCACGCCGCTGTCGCCGATGCGGAAGTTGTTGCGTAGCGACAGAGATTCTTCGTCCGCCGCAGCGGGCATGGCCGAAGCGAGCGACAGGGCGAGCGCGGAAAGTCCCGCGGCGAGGTTCGAGAGACGGCTCACTGCTGGTCCTCCTGCGCGGTGCCTTCGTTGACGACGGACCCGATTAGTGCCGGGTTGCCGCTGCCGGCGACCGGCTCGGTGATCGTGGCCGGCGGATTGAGCGGGCGGGTGTCGATCAGCGGCGCGGGCGGGGCGATCGGGCTGCCGTCGACATCCTCTTCGGCTGCCTTTTCTTCCTCGCTCTGCTCTTCGGAGTTGGCCTCGTCCGGTTCGTCCTCGACCACCGGGGAGTCGGACAGGTCGCTGTCGGAGATCATCTCGATCTCGCTCGAGATGCCGCCGACCGGATCTTCTTCAACCGCGCAGCCACCGATGAACAGGCAGGCGTTGAGCTGGCTGTTGGTGGAGAAACCGGTGAAGTCCGGCTGCTCGGCCAGGACCGCATCATACGCGGCCTTCCCGGTCAGCGTGCCGCTGTCGGTCACGAACTGCCCGTTGATCACGACCTCGATCCCGCCGGTTGGCGGCGTGTCGGGCGGCGTGACGTCCACGTCGGGTCCTGCAAGGAAGCCTGCCGGGGTCGCCGCGGTACCGGTGTTCTGGATATAGAACGTCGAGCCCGGGAAGATGTCGAGCGCCAGGGCGTTGAAGATGCCGTCGGGGCGCGACACGCTCGTCGGCCGGTTGAGGTCGGCGATATGGCCGACATAGAGCGGATCGTCTTCCAGCTTCGTCAGGATGCTGCTTTCGGCCATGTGGATGTGGGTGGCCTCGATCGAGATCAGACCTGACAGCCCGCCGCTGGCATTGGTGATCTTGATCGACCCCGTGCCGGCATCAAGCTCGAACAGGTCGGCGAGGAACGAGAACTCGTTGGTCGAGAGGAAGCCGGTGCCGGTCAGGTTGCCGCTCACCCGCAGCCCGCCACTGGGCGTGCCACCGCCGTTGGGTCCACTGCTGAGCGTGCCTGTGGCGAAGAGCACCTGGCCGTTCGGATCGTCGATCGTGCTGCCCGCTTGCGGCCCGGTCATGGTCAGGTTGCCGACCGTCATGTCGATCAGGTTGGCCGAGTGGTCCTTGGCTGTGACGAACACGGTGCCCGAGTTGATCAGGCTGAACTCCGCCTGGCTCAGCGCGTAGCCGTTGCCTGCGGTCAGCCCGTCGCCAATGAACGCGCCGTTGGCGTTGGTGGCGTAGAGGGTGATCTCGCCGGTTGTCCCGGCGTTAAGCCCGACCGCGAGGTTGGGATTGGTCGCCGGGGCGCCCTGGATCACGATGTCGCCCGACCACAGGTCCAGGATCGGCGAGAACCAGCGGCGGCGAACCGTGGCGGTCCCGCCGGACTCGACATGGAACCGGGTAAAGGCGGTGATGTCGTTCGCGGAGAAGTTGCCGGCGTTGTACGCCTCGAACATCCCGGCATAGACGCTGCCGTTGATCTGGACCGAGCCACCTGCAGCGACCGGAGTCGCCGTGAAGATGGCGTTGAAGTCCGGATTCGTCGGGTTTCCTCCCGCCTGAGCCATCGAGTTGTTGCCGATCAGAACGCGCCCGATTGCGCCATTCGGTGCGCCTGAGGCCGGGTCGATGCTGTTCACGCCGGCGAAGATGCCGCCCGCGGTCAGTGACTGCCCAGGAAGCAGGAGAACGTCCCTGGCGGCGTTGACTGATCCTACGGTTATGTCCTGTCCAGCCGCGACTGCCACGGTCTGACGGCCGCTGATGCTAGAAACGGTAGCCGATCCGCCTGCCGAAACGATGATGTTGCTCGGCGGTGCCGTCGGCACTGGGTTGGATACAATCGACCCGGTTGCGATGTTGCCCGCAGAGAATACCTGGATCGTGCCGGTGCTGCTCAGGTTGCCGGTGGTTGCACCCTGTTGACCCACGACGATCACCGCAAACGGGCTGGTCACGTTTCCGATCGCAGTCGTTCCTTGTGACACCAGGACTGCCTGGGCATTCGAGGACAAGTTGCCCGACACCGAGATGCCGCCGTCTGCGCCGATCGCAATCCCGCCGCTGCCCGAAGTCAGGTTGCCGCCGACGCTGAATGCGCCGGTGCTCAACGACCGGAACGAGGTGCTCTGGACCGGCCCCGAAATCGCTACCGGTCCCGCAACCGCGACGCTGGTGGACACTGGCAAGGTGACACCGGTGGGAAGTCCCGCGAAAACGAGGCTCGGATCGAACGTCGCTACCGGCCCGCCTAGCGAGGCCTGCGAGACGTTGGCGATTCCGATGCGCTGGGCGCTGACCGCGCCGTTCACCGTCACCCCGGTCCCGGAAAGCAGCAACGTGTCTGTCTGGCTCTGCAGCGGCCCGGTGACCATGCCCTGGTTCGCGACGAGCGAAATGCCCTGCGAGGACGTGACGCTGCCGGTTGCGACATTCCGCCCGAAGATCTGGACCTTCGAGTTCGAATTCGCAGGCAATCCGAACAGTGCCGGATCGGAAGCGATCGCCCCGGTGCTGACGTCACCGCTCGAGGTGATGAGCACCGCGCCGCCCGAGCTGATCGCGCCCGTGGTCGTGCCAGACAGCCCGAACAGGCCCACGAGGCTGGGCGCCGTGACGTCGCCCACCGTCATCGTTCCGTTGGCGATGCCGACGACGAATGGGCCGGTCAGGTTGCCGGCGACAGCGATGTTGCCGCCCGCGGCCATCGAGAGCGGGCCGTTTGCCGCCGTGATCGGTCCGCTCGTTGTCAGGTTGCCGGTCGTATAGGCGCGGAAGGACTGCGTCTGGACCGCCCCATTGATCGCGATCGGGCCGCCCACTCCGAACGTCGCCGCCGTGTTCTGGTCGACCTGGAAAGGCAGCGCCGAGAACACCGGCTCCTTGTCGAAGGTGTCGAACGCACCGCCCAGCGCGGCGACCGCCGACTTGGCGATGCCGACCCGCCCGTTCGCGTTCAGCGCACCGCCCACGGTGACGCCGGTGTCCGCGAACAACAGCATGTCGCGGCCGGTCAGCGCGCCCGAGGTGACGCTGCCGGTCTGTGCGAGCAGGCCGACGTCGCCCGCAGCATTGACCGTGCCGACAGCGACGTTGCCAACACCGGCAACCCCGACACGGTAGGTCGCCAGCGGATCGGTCGATGGATTGACGATCCCCGCGGTAATGTTCCCGACCGTGACCGGCCCGTTGGCCTGCAGGGTGAAGTAGTCGCCCGCATCCACCTGGCCGACGCTCGCCCCGCCGCCGAGGCTATCGATCTCGATGTATTGCCCCGCCGCGAGCGCGCCGGTCGTCACCGAGCCGGTGCTCTCGTAATTCAGGTAGCCGCCGGCATCGACGCCGAGCGTGGTGATCGAACCGGCTGCCAGCAGGTCGACATTGCCGATGACCGAGAGGTTACCGAGCGTGGTCGAGCCGCCGTTCTGGATCAGCAGGTTGCCGCCCGCGTCGATGTCGGCGAACAGGACGTCACCCGAGGCTGAGAAGAACAGGTCGCTTGCCGCCGAGACGTTGACGTTGGCGACAAGATCCGCCGCCGACGTGAAATCGATCGTGCTTGCGGAATTGAGCGTGCCGACCGTTGCCGGGGTTGCTCCGGCGATCCAGTTGCGCGCGGACATGTCGATCCGGGGGACGTTCACCACCGCGTTGTCGAGGGTGAGCGAAAGATCCCCGTCGGTGGAGAAGTCGACCCGGCCACTCGCATCGAGCGTGCCATTGGTGACCGTGAACGTGCTCGGCGCGCCGGTCACGATCGGTGGGCCGTTGACGAACCGGTTTACCGCGAACGCGGAGAACTGGAGCTGTCCGACCGAGGCATCGGCGTTGGTGAGCGAGATCGACAGCGGCTGATCGGCGATCGTCGCCGTTCCGCGAACGGACCCGCTGCCTCCCAGCACCGGGACGCTTCCGAAGATGTCCCCGGCGTTCAGCGTGCCGCGCTGCGAGGGAACCTGGAACCGGTTCGAGGCAATGATGCCGACGCCGCCGTTGCCGCCGGTGGTCGCATCGCCGCCGACGCCGCCGACAGGGCCCGCCCCGCCATTGCCGCCCGTCGCGCCTGCGAACAGGTTGGTCGTCCCGGTGACGGTGACCGTCGAGCCCCGGACCAGCAGGACCGCCGCACCCGAAACAGCGTCACCGCCATCGCCGCCGTTGCCCATCGTCGTGCCGTTGCCGCCCGAACCGCCGGCACCGCCCACGCCCTGGGCCGAAGCGTTGATCGAGGCGAAGTCGGCGGTGCCCGCCGCACCCGGGGTGGCTGTCGCGCTTTCGGTGCCGACGTTGATGAACCCGCCGCTGCCGTTGCCGCCAATACCGCCGATGCCGCCCGGACCCGAGACGCTGTTGCCGCCATCACCCGCGCCGCCGCCGAAGCCGCCGACCTGGATATCGACGGTCGAGGCGGTCAGGTGACCGTTGCCGGCCCCTGCCGTGACGACCGCGACCCCGCCCGTGCCGCTGCCGCCGTTGCCGCCGGTATCGCCGGGGTTGAGACCGCGATTGCCGAAGCCGCCGTTGCCTGTAGCGGTGACTTGCACAGCGTCGACCGTGATCGTGCTGCCGCCATTGAGGCTGTTGCCCGCGAACAGGTTGGCCGTGCCGCCAATGCCATTGCCGCCGTCGCCGCCCGCATTGCCGAAGCCGCCGTCTCCGTTCGCGTTGATGACCAGGGTCGAGGTCGAGGCCGTCGTGACCGTGCCGTTCCAGGCAAGCACCCGCGCCCCGCCGCCGGTGCCGTTGCCGGCCTGCCCGGCATCGCCGCCAATGCCCTTGGCGTTGACCTGGGTAAAGCTGCCGAGGCTGATCGAACCGCCGCCGGCGTCGTTGATGCTGTCGCCTCCGGCCCCGATCGTGGCCGTGCCGCCGGTGGCGTTGCCACCCAGGCCCGCGCCGGTGTTGAGATCGCCGTCGCCGCCGCTCGCGCCGGCATCGACCGAAGTTTGCGCGCCGATGGAGACGTCGCCGTTGGTGAGCACCCGGATGGTTGCCGAGCCGCCCGTGCCGTCACCTCCGATGCCCCCGACGGCAAGGGAGTTGCCGCCAGCGCCAAATGCAGCGAGTGTGGCGTTGCCCAGCACGTTCGCCGCGCCGCCATTCTGCGATGCGAGCTGAGCCGTCCCACCGATGCCGGCTCCAGCATTGCCTAGCCCGCTCGCGAAACCACCCTGGCCGATTGCCGACACGACGAGATCCGTATCGACCGAGTTGATCCGTCCATCGGCCAAGAAGTTCGCAAAGCCGCCCCGGCCAAGACCGGCCAACGCATCCTCGGAGCCGCCTCCCATGCCATCCGCGGTCAATTGAAGGCTGCCCGTCGTCGCAACATTGCCTCCGGTTGCGAAAATCTGAGCTCCGCCGCCCAGTCCCAGGCCTCCGACTCCGCTGCCGCGACCGTTGCCCGCGACGCCGTTTGCCGAGAGGAACGAAATGCCGGACGTCGCACCGATGTTGATGCCGCCGACGCTCGAACCGGCGATCACGCCAACAACGGCTTGGCCGCCGGTCGCGTCCCCACCGCTGCCCGAAAGCTGCGCGCTGCCGGCCAAGGCCTGGGCGCTGACAGTCACTACGCCGTTGATGTCGTTTACGCCGTTGACTGCACCGATGTTGGCAATCCCGCCGAATGCCGTGCCGCCGCTGCTGACGCCATTCGTCGCCGCGCCCTGTCCTCCGACACCATCCGATTCGACCGTGACGCTTCCGTTCAGCGTGATCCCGGCCGCGGAATTGACCGTGATTCGCGAGTCGCCGCCCTGGCCCGAACCGGCAATGCGGTCCCCTCCGCCGAGGTTGTCGCTGCCGGTCCCGGTCGTGCTGACGATGATCGGGTCGGCGAAGATGCTGATCACGCCGGTCCCGCCTTGCGAGATGTTGGCCGTGCCGCCGATTGCGTTGCCGCCATCGGTGCCGTCGACGGCAGGCCGCGAGTTCGACTGGAACGCCTGCGCCTTCACGTTGAGCCCGAGGGTCGTGAAGTTGATCAACCCGCCGTTCGCCACGATCCGGGCAGTGCCGCCCTGCGAATTGCCGCCGGTGCCGCCCGTGACGCTTGCCGCGCCGGCATTGCCGTTGGAGATGACCTCCACGCCGAAGTCGAATTCGTTGACCGTGAAGTTGCCCGTGCCGATGGTCTGGAGGGTCGAGTTGCCGCCGGTCCCATTGCCGCCGGTGAGCCCGTCGCCGCCGAACCCGGTGCTGTCCAGGGTTACGCCGGCCAAGACCGAAATGCTGCCGCTACTCGCCGTCATCGAGGCGGATCCGCCCCTTCCAAGACCACCGGTTCCGCCGATCGACATTCCGCCCGAGCCATGGGCAAATGTCTGGAGCTGCCCCGCCGAATTGACCTGCCCGCCAGTCAGCGCCTGGATCGTCGCGGAGCCACCTTGCCCGGTACCCGCCGCAGCGCTGTTGTTCGCCGTGCCGCCGGCCCCCAGGGCATTGACTGAGATGGTCCCGCTCGAATGAAGGTTGGTCGCGTCCTCGGAACTTAGCGAAGCGACGCCGCCCAGGCCACCACCGGCCGCCGCGGCATTGCCGTTGCCGCCGATGCCCCAGGCGTTGACCGTCACGTCGCCGAGGTCGATGGAGTGGGCTGCGCCTGAGCCGCGGACTTCGGCTGTTCCGCCGGTGCCGCTGCCACCATCGTCCGAACAGGTCGGGCAATTGCCGGACCCACCGAACCCGCTGGCCTCGACCAGCGTGGTGCCGGTTACCGTGATGTTCGAGACGGTCCCGTTGGCGCGCAGCGACGCGAGCCCGCCTCGGCCATTGAACCCGTCAACGCCAGGGACCGACGTGATCAGGCCGAGACCATTGGCGGATAAAGTAAGATCGCTGAAATTCAAACTGCCGCCACTTTGCGCCAGAGCAATGGCGGCACCACCAAGTGCATTCCCGCCGGGGCCACCCAATGCATCGGCAGAGACGGATGCCAGACCGTCAATCGTCAGTATGCCACCGAGGCCCGCCGAGATCGTGGCCTGGCCGCCGGTCGTCCCAAAGCCGCCCGACAAGGCATCGGAAGCGTTTGCTATCACCGCCACGTTGCCCGAAATGCTGACTGACGACCCGGTCCCGTTCACGCCGAGCTGCGCAGACCCGCCGGTTACAATTCCGTCTCCTGTGCGATCCCTGACGCCGGATGCGTCGGCAATCAGGTCACCTGCAACCGTGAGCGATCCGCCGGAAGACGCATTAAACGCGACCCCGCCGCCATCGGGGTTGGCAGACGACTGGGGCAGGAGCGTGTCGGTATTGCCAGTCACGCTTCCCGCGAAGGCAATCGAACCGCCTGCCGCGGTCACACTTACCTGGTCTCTGCCTGTCAGCACGGTGTCCCCGGCAAAGCTCATCGAATCCGGGGAACTGGGCGTGCCCGACTGGATCTGGACGATTGTCCCGCGCGCCCGCACAGCCGAAGTGAAATCGATGTTCCCGCCGGTCGCGCTCATCAAGACGGATGCTCTTCCGACACCGAGGTCGGTCGGGTCGATCTCGCCAGCCACGACATTATGGCCGGCGGACAGGATCACGGCGTTACCATCGACGTCGGCAGCTCCCGCTATGTCGAAGCCGAGCGCACTTCCTCCCTGGATCGCAATCGCGATGGCCTGGTTCTGCGGTATGGCCACCATGTAGACGCGGTGGCTGGCGGCCAGGCCCGCGCCCGCTGTCCCCGTTATCGTGCCGCTGTTGCGGACCCCTCCGGTGACATCGCCGGTCCCCTGGGTGACCTGGATGTCGAACAGCCCATCGGGGCTGAAGGTTATCGTTGCGGCGTTGGCCGCGACCAGCGCCGCTGCGGCAGCGCCGCCGGCCGGCGCGTTGAGGTTGATCGAACCCGAATGCGTCACCGTCGGCGCGACCAGTGCGACGTAGCCCGTGGCGGTCACGTTCGCGCCGGTGTTGAGGTTCACGACCGAGCCCGCGTTGGCCGTGCCGAGGTTGACCACGTCGCCCGCGTCGAACTCGCCGGTGGTCGCGTTGAACGCGACTGGCAGCGAGGTGAGGCCGAGGTTGCCGACGTCGAACACTGCGCTCGAGCTCGCGATGATTCCGCCGGGGCTGTAGAAATAGATCGTTCCGCCCGGGGACGGAGCCGATGCGCCGATCCGGCCCAGCACCGTGCCGTCGAACTGGATGGCCCTGGTCTGGTCGGTCGGAAGAATGCGGTTGAGGACAGTGAAATCGGCCGTGCTGCTGAATGTCGCAGTCGTTCCCGAATTCTGGAACAGGATCGGCGACGCGCTGGTCGCGGTATCCGTCGGTGCCCAGTTGATGACCGCGGTGCCCCCCACGAACACATCGGTCGTGCCGCTGCCGGTGGAAATCGACGCCGAGCCGGCCACCACCGTCCCGGACGCATTGAACGACTGCGCCTTCGCCGCTTGCGCACCGCCGAACAGCAGCGCCGTGGCGATCGCCAGCGAGGAGGTTACCGCAAGGCGGTTTGCGTTACGCTGGGCAGTCATCAGTTGGTCCTCCAGGGCAGGAGCCGGGTCGTCAGGGTCACGAGAAAGCGCACGTCGTCGCGCTTGGTTTGCAGCGGGGCCTTTTCGAGCGGGACGGCGACCGCCGCCTCGAGGCGGAAGCGCGCGCCGTAATCCGCGCGCACACCGCCGCCGACCGAGGTCACCCGGTCGGAGCCGGAGATGCCCTTGGTCCACGCCCACGCCGCGTCGCCGAAGACATAGGGCTGGAAGCGCAGGTCGCTGCCTTCGCTGAGGGAGATGCGCGGGCCGCGCAGCTCAGCGGAAACGCCGACGCCACTGTCACCCGAAATCGCGCCCGGATCATAGCCGCGCCCGACAGTGTAGTTGCCGGCCGAAAAGTCCTCGAAGCTGAGCACCGGCTTGAACGCGTACTGGGCGCGCGGGGCGAGCGAGAACGAGATGTTGCGGCCCAGTGCGAATTCGCCTTCGCCGCCGGCGCGCACGACCGTGGCGCTGGGCGAACCGTCGAACCGGCTCGTAGGGACCTTGCCCGCGCAGCCCGCGCCGACGCAGGTCTTCGTCGCGTCGAGGATGTCGAGGCCCTGGCGCAGCTCGATGCCGCCGGCGATCCGCCATTCGGGGCGGCGGTGGGCAAGGTCGATCGCGTCGAAATCGGCCCGGGCCCACACGATCCGCAGCTTGTCGCGGGTCAGCGGGCCGATCAGGTCGACGTCCTGGTTGACGAAGTCGAACCCGCTCGACAGCCACAGGTTCTTCCCCTGGCGGCGCATCAGCGGATAGCGCGCGTTGAGGCTGGCATAGAGCGTGCGCGCGTCGATCGCTGCGCCACCCCCGGCCCCGCCGAGATCGGGCTTGGTCCACGCGTAGGTGAACTGGCCGCCGACCACGAGACCCTCCGAACCCGGACGGAACTCGTGAGTGAGCTGCAGGATGTGCTGCTCCTTGAAGTCCGCTGTGGCGTAATAGGACAGCGAGGTCGCGTCGCCCATGCCGGTCAGCCCGAAGGCCTGCGCGCGCAGTTGCCCGCCCCAACGTCCGGTGGCCTTCGAGGCGAGGTTCTGGATCGTCAGGTCGACGGCGTAAGGCTGGCGGACGACGGTTACCTCGCCGATCAGGTCGCCCGGCGCGGTCCCGGCGGGACGCAGGGTGAGCTGGACGTTGTAGCCCGGCAGGTCGCGGGCCAGCAGGAGGTAGCGTTCGGCCTGGAAGCGGTTGAACACCTCGCCCTCGGTCAGGCGGCCGAGATACTGCTCCAGCTTGCCTTCCGCGCCGCGAGTCTCGCCCTTGGCACGCACCGCGGTGACGCGGGCATAAAGGACCTCCATCCGGACCTGACCGTTCTCGATCTTCTGGGTCGGCACCTGGACCGCGGCGAGGTAACCCTCGTTGCGCAGGATCGTCGCGGCGGCGTCGCGGATTTCGCAGAGCACGGCAACCGGCTGCGGCGAGCCCACGAAGGGCTTCCACGCCGGGGCGAGCTCACCCGCATCGACACCCTTGAGGTTGTTGAACGTCACCTCGCCGATGGTGACGGTAATGTCCTTGAACTGCGGATCGGCCAGCGGACAGGGCGAACGCTCGATACCGCCCTCGATGTTGAGGCGCGGAGCGGCTTCGGCCGGTGCTTCGGTGATTCCCTTGAGTTCGTCGCGAGTCGGGATGCCCGCGGTCTGCGCGAAGGCCGGAGCAGGCAGCACCAGCGACCCGGATGCCGCAAGCACCACAGCCGTCCCGAGCGCTCGATATCCGCGCCCATAGACCAATTCACGCATGCCCCGCCCCCGTCGTTAAACCCCAACCTTACGACGCGGCCCGATTATTATTGTTATTTTTGTTGCCTAACAGCACTTTGGAACAAGTGTCAATTCGGATGAATTTTCCTTGCATAACAAGCGTTAGTAGAATCTGCCAACACGCCGACGGGCTATCGAACGATGGCGCGCGCAGCACCCGGCCACAATGGCCGGGTTGCGCTCATGCCAGCTGGCCGTGGCAGTGCTTGTACTTCTGCCCGGATCCGCATGGGCACGGGGCATTCCGGCTCACGCCCTGACCGGCATAGGGATCCTCGCCGGCCGCCACGGGAGGAACCGCCCCGCCCAGTGCGCCGAGCATGTGGGCTGCGCCCGGAACCTGCTGGCTGTCATCCTCACCGGTGAAGGGATCGATGTGGCTGGTCAGGAAGTCGGGCAGCTCGGGAAGCTGGAAGTCTTCCGGCGGCCGCATCCGGATCTCGCTGGTCATCAGGATACGCGTCACGTCCTCGCGGATGGTGTCGAGCATCTTCTCGAACAGGCCGAACGCTTCCTGCTTGTATTCGTTGATCGGCGTCTTCTGCGCATAGGCGCGCAGGAACACCACCTGGCGCAGCGCATCGAGCGTGGCGAGGTGCTCCTTCCAGTGATGGTCGAGCCGTTCGAGCAGGATCGACTTTTCAAGGCTGCGCCAGGTCTGCTCGTCCAGCGCGCCGATCTTTTCCGCCATCCGCGCGTCGGACAGCTGGACCAGGCGCTCCTCGATCACTTCCGGCTCGAGCGCCTCTTCCTGCATCCATTCGTCGAACGGCGCATCGATCCCGAGCGTGTGTTCGACGGCCGCCTTCAGCCCCTCGATGTTCCACTGTTCGGGGTACGAGCCCGGCGGGCAGGCATCGCCGACCAGCGCATTGACGGTGTCGTGGCGCATGTCGATGACCACGTCGCCCACCGCCTCGGCATCCATGATGTCGGAGCGCTGCTCGTAGATCACCTTGCGCTGGTCGTTCATCACGTCGTCGTATTCGACGACCTGCTTGCGGATGTCGTAGTTGCGCGCCTCGACCTTCTTCTGCGCGGTCTCGATCGCCTTCGACAGCCAGCGCGAGCCGATCGCCTCGCCGTCGGCGAGGTTCGAGTTCATCATCTTGGCGAACAGCGTGTCCGGCCCGAAGATGCGCAGCAGGTCGTCCTCGAGGCAGAGGTAGAACTTCGACAGCCCGGGGTCGCCCTGGCGTCCCGAGCGGCCGCGCAGCTGGTTGTCGATGCGGCGGCTTTCGTGGCGCTCGGTGCCGATCACGCAGAGCCCGCCCGCGGCCAGCACCTGGCTCTTTTCGGCGGCGACCTCGGCCTTGATCCGCTCGACCGCGGCGTCCCGTTCAGGGCCTTCCGGCATGTCGGAGAGCTCGTCCTCGATCCGGAACTCGGCATTGCCGCCAAGCTGGATGTCGGTGCCGCGCCCGGCCATGTTGGTGGCGATGGTCACCGCGCCGAGCCGGCCCGCCTGGGCGACGATGTGCGCCTCCATCTCGTGGAAGCGGGCGTTGAGCACCGCGTGCTGGACGCCTTCCTGCTTCAGGTAGTTCGAGAGCAGCTCCGACTTCTCGATCGACACGGTGCCGACCAGCACCGGCTGTCCCGCCCCGGCCTTCTCGCCGATCAGCTTGGCGATTGCCTGGAACTTGTCGGTGGTGTTCTTATAGAACTCGTCCTCCTCGTCGATCCGCTGCACGGGCACGTTGGTCGGGATGGTGACGACGTTCATCTTGTAGATGTCGAAGAATTCCGCGGCTTCGGTCGCCGCGGTACCGGTCATGCCGCCCAGCTTGGGATACATGCGGAAATAGTTCTGGAAGGTGATCGAGGCCATCGTCTGGTTCTCGGGCTCGATCTTCACGCCCTCCTTGGCCTCGACCGCCTGGTGCAGGCCATTCGACCAGCGCCGGCCGTCCATCATGCGACCGGTGAATTCGTCGATGATGACGATCTTGCCGTCCTTGACGATGTAATCGATGTCCCGCTTGAACATCACGTTGGCCTTGAGGCTCTGGTCGAGGTGGTGGACGACCAGCGTGTTCTCGACGTCATAGAGGTTCGAGCCGACCAGCAGCCCGGCAGCCTCGAGCATCCGCTCGACCTTCTCGACCCCGTCCTCGGTCAGGGTGATGTTTTTGGTCTTCTCGTCCGCCTCGTAATCCTCGGCGACGATCTGCTTCACGACCGCGTCGACCTGCATGTAGATGTCGGACTTGTCATCGGTCGGACCGGAGATGATCAGCGGCGTCCGCGCTTCGTCGATCAGGATCGAGTCGACCTCGTCGACGATCGCATAATTGAACGTGCGGTGGACCTGCTGCGACCGCTCGTGCTTCATGTTGTCGCGCAGGTAGTCGAAGCCCAGCTCGTTATTGGTCGCATAGGTGATGTCGGCCTCGTAGGCCTCGCGCCGCTGGTACTCGTTGAGATTGGGCACGATCACCCCGACCGTGAGGCCGAGGAACTTGTAGATCTGGCCCATCCATTCGGAGTCGCGGCGGGCGAGGTAGTCGTTGACCGTGACGACGTGGACGCCCTTCCCCTCGATCGCGTTGAGGTAACACGCCAGCGTCGCCACCAGGGTCTTGCCCTCGCCGGTGCGCATTTCCGCGATCTCGCCGCGGTGGAGGACGATGCCGCCGATCATCTGGACGTCGAAGTGGCGCATGCCGAGCACCCGGCGCGAGGCTTCGCGGCAGGTGGCGAAGGCTTCGGGCAGGATGTCGTCGAGCGTCGCGCCGCCGTCCAGCATCTCGCGGAACTTGACGGTCTGGGCGCGCAGTTCGTCGTCGCTCAGGCTCTGCAAGGCAGGCTCATAGGCGTTGATCTGGGCGACGATCTTGCCGAGGCCCTTGACGTAGCGATCGTTGGACGAGCCGAACACGGCCTTGGCGAGGCTGCCGAACATATGCGGGAATTCCTGTTGCTGTGGGCGTCGCGGCAACGCTCGAAGCGCCAAAAAGCGCCGGCGGCCGCGGAAAAATCTGCGGGATAGGTGACGGCCTAAGCCGTTATTGCCGCGCGCGGTCGCCGATGTGGACAGTTGCGGGGGCGATCAGCGCGAGCACCGGCAGCCACACGACCTTGCGGCGGCTGTCGGCCTCGCTACGCTTCTGCCCGCCGCACCCCGCCGCGCAATCGCGGCGCATGGGGGCAAGGGCAACACTCTCCTCGCGCGCCACGACGCTGGTATCGACCCGCGTGGCCGAAGCAGCCGCCACCGCCTGCGGCATCGACAGGCCGGACAGCAGGGCAAGAAGGACGAGGAGGAAACGCATGTGCGGGGGTAGATAGGTTATCGATCATCCAACGTAAAGCTGTCCTCGCGCCTCACTTCGGATTTGCAGGGGTCGCCACTGGCAAGGGCTCAACTGTGATCGAGCTGCGGATGGTCACACGTTGGGCGATCGGATTTCCCTCACCGTCCAGGTAGGGACTCGTTTGTCTCAGTAAATAGCATTCATCGCTGTATTCGCTGGCAACGCCGTCAACACCGAAAAAGGTGCACTGTACTGGATAACCTTCGGTGTTAACGACGTAAGTCAGGACAGTTGTTCCACGCTGTGCGGGATCGGGCAGAGGGATGATCCATCGAACCGAACTTGAATAAAACCCGATCGTCGGATTGCCGAAGCCATCGCTAGCCGGAGTGAACCGAGCGCGCCGCCGGACAGTCGAGCACGTTGCCTCGTCCAGGTCAGATGAACCGCTGGACTCGCTAATTGCGCAGTCGATAACCCGCCCGTCTGTTCCAATCGTCAGGCGGAAGTGAGTCGTTCCTTGGCGCTCTTCACGCAACGCCCTTCTGGGCCAATCGGACCCGGTAACCCAGGCTCCTGGATCTCCGCGCGGAGTCGCTGGTTGCGGAGCGACCATGGCTGCTGAAGGTACGGGCTGGTAGATGGGAGGGGGCGGCGGATGAGGAGGAGGTGGTGGTGGCACCGGTGTAGCGGGACAAGAGGTTTTGCATTTTTGGGACAAGAGGTTTTGCATAACTCGCACACCCGAGAAACGCCCTTTTAGCGCGCTTTGAACGGCTGGCGAAAGCCCTCTTAGTCAGCTTTCAGCCACCCCTATCACGGGGACTTCAACCGGTCGCGATCGATGCTGATCGCTTGTGACGCTAGGAATTGGGGCGGGAGATAGTGTCGCCCTTCGCTACGGGGGCGCTCACTCTGTAGCCCCGCTGCCTTGTGCCCGAGGGCCTAGGCCGAACGTCCGAAACGGCGCGTGGCGTGCCGCCGACATAGCGGCCACTTGGGTGCTGTGCAAATGGTCCGGGGCGGCTGGCATCCTACTGCGTCCCCGCGTCGCGCGTTCGCAGATAGGCCTCGCGCGAAACACCCACCTTGGCGAGGATATCCGCTTCGGCCTCGGTAATCTGTCCCCGCCGTGGCCGCTCGAACATCTGGGACGCTAAGACCTCTTCAGCCCGCTTGGCTTGCATTGCAGCTTTCGTGGCGGCGAAGTCGTCCAGCGATACCCGCATAATCGCACAAAGCGACAACTCTTCGGCCGTGAGCTGGTCGACCAGGTCGAGACCATGTTCCCGCGAGGCGAGCGCGGGTAGCTCCAGCGCTGGCGAATTCGTGAGCGCCGCGTTGACAAGCCGGATCACGCGCCGATCGGCCTTTGATGCCGTGAAGAACGGTGAGACGTATCGATACTCCCTCGCGGCGATGGCCGCCGACGCCGCCGGCGTCCAACTGACGTCCGCGTAGATGCCGTCCGGACCGGGTCGAAGGCTTTCGGTTTTGATCCAACCCGAGGCGACCGCACGACCGCCAACGCCGTCGCGGGCGGCATATTCCGATTGATGGTCA
The DNA here is from genome assembly GCF_058783565.1 of Novosphingobium sp. FW305-C-111. Lineage (NCBI taxonomy): Bacteria > Pseudomonadati > Pseudomonadota > Alphaproteobacteria > Sphingomonadales > Sphingomonadaceae > Novosphingobium > Novosphingobium sp. FW305-C-111. The sequence continues at coordinate 75,728 of NZ_JBYSYP010000005.1, read as the reverse complement.
TAGTTGAACAGCATGTCAGTATCGCCGTGGAAGCGGCGCGTGGCGTCGATTACAGCTTGTGCCTGGGTAGGACCTTCCAGGATGAAAGGGCCTCGCCCGTCGCGGCAAGAAAACGTGCCGTACGGGAGCAGCTTCACTGTTTTCGGCGCGATGCCGCTTTCGCTGGCGAGCGCAATCGCGGGAGCAATCACATTCTCTGTCTGCACTCCGGTCATAGTCTTCCCAATGCTCCTGTGTCGCGTTCCGTCAAAACACGTTCTCTTGGCGCGCCTTCGTCATGGCGAAGGCCTGTGGCGAGACGCCGAGCGCAGCGCAAATCGCGAGCTCTTCTTGATCGAGCCCGGTGGACGCCGGAGCCTGATCGCCAAATCTTGTCAAAACGAAGTCCAGTTCATCGACCCCGACAAGGGCACAAATTGCCCGCTCTTCGTCGGTTAGTCGCATAGCCGCCAAGGTACTATTGGTTGCGACATCGGCCGGCCCGGCGGGACGGGCTCCGGTGAGCAGGTTGGTCATCCCGGCTCCCGTTATTCGCGTGATTTTTCCCGTTTCGCGTTCCGCGCGGACGTGGGCGACAACGTAGCGCCATGCCTTTTTCATGACGAGTTCGTAGCCCATCATCGTCCAGTCAATCTCACAGTAAATACCGTCCCGCTCGACAGTAACTAATAGTGGACGGATCGAACCGGCTAGAAATCCGCCTCCCCCCCGCTGCAGCAGGGACTTGTGCTCGACATCGATATTGAGGCTTTCGCCGGGTTCCTGAAAGCCGCGTGTGGCCGCTACCACTTCGCGAGCCTGCGCGTCGCCGGCCAACGTCCAGGGTCCCTCGCCAAGGTCATCCCGGAATGAGCCGAACGGGATGAGCCTCACTTTTGCGGCTGGCTGGCCGTTCGGCGCGAGCGCTTCCGACCCAACGGGCAGGATTGCGTCCGCTGTGCCGGGTGCATCCACCCCGAGCGATGATGATTGAGCCCACATCGTCAGTTCTCCTCTGGCCGGTCGCCGGGACGCGGTTCCTCGCCGGCCTCCTGGCGCGCACGTTCGAGCCGCTTGAACAGGCTCCGCACGCCGCCTTCGGTAAGTCCAAGGCGGACGGCGATCCGGGCGTTGCTGTTGCCTTCGGCGCGGTAGTGCAGCGCTCGCAGCTCGCGAGCGAGCGGCACGCGAATCGTGCCAGGTCCGAACCGGCCGCAAAGCGCGCGGGCCTTGTCCTCGCCGATCGCGCTGGCGATAGCATGGCCGGCCTTTACCCGGCGCGGGAGATAGAGCCGCGTGCCACCGAACGATTCGGCGAGGCGGACCATCGCGGCATCGCCGATCGCCAGCGCCAGCGCCTTGTCTCGCCGATCGAGCTGCGCGGCCATCATGCCGAACCCAGCATCGTTCGCCCGAGCTGCGCGTTGATCGGGACGGAGCCGGTCGATTTGACCGCTGTCACCCGGCCCTTAAGGCCGGGGTCCAATGACACTGCGACATGGACCTTGCCGCCCACGTCGCCGCCTTCCGCCGAAATCTTGCGCGGACGCGGACGCCACGGGCGCGCCGCTGGATTGAGCAGCGGCAATGGCGCTTCGAAGCCTGGCGCGCGCGGACCGCCCCCAGGTTGCCACTTCTGGTGCTTGTCCGGCGGACGGTCCTGCATTTCGAGGAACTTGAAGGGGCCTTCCGTGACCCAGTAATTCTGAAAGGCCTTCCCGCCATTAAGGCCCAGCGCGCTATCTGTTCCTCCCACGGCTCGAATGATCTCCGCGAGGGCACTGGCGATCGTCCGAAGGTCGCGCGCCATCTCGCTCATTTCGCGGCCGACGCGCTCCCAGTCCTGCCGGGTGAAGCTCGTTGCCCACTTCACCGCGTCTTCCATCGACTTGGACAATTGGTCGGCCCAGATTTTGAGCTGGCCGGAAGCCTCCCACTCGTTGATCTTGTCGAGAAGCCCTTGCAGCTTCTTCTTTACCAGGTCGAAAATCCCGCCTTGAGCGACCTTCAACAGGAACCCGGTCCACTTGTCTTTGAGGTTGGCGATCAGGCCGGCGAACGTGGTGGATTGCCGGTCCATCATCCCGCCGAACTGGATATCCCAGATTTTCTTGACCGCGTTGGCCGCGTCGGTCCCCTGGCGCGCTGTCTCGGTGATCGCGCGGCCGGCCTTGTGATAGGTGAGCGCAACCTTGTCGCCGGTTACCTCCGCCGTAATGCCGAACTCGCGCAGGCGCTCATATTGTCGGTTTGAAGCATCGGCGAGGGCTTCAACCGCCTGATCGATGCTCTTGCTCATACCAGACGCCGCATCGCCTGACGCCTTTAGCGAGCCGTCCAAGGGCTCCAGGCCATAGCTCTTCAGCTTCACAAACGAGTCCATGACCTCGGCAAGTTCGTACGGCGTGCGCTGCGCAAAATCCGCGACCCAATCGAGGCTCTTCTTCGCCTTCTGCGAGGATCCTTCGATGCCTTCCAGGGTGATCTGGTATTGCTCGAATTTACTGGCCGTGCCGAACATGTCGAACAGACTGAAGCCGATCGCGCCGACAGTGGCTGCGCCGGCCCACTTCGCAGCTGTCACGCCCAGCCCGCCCATTTTCTTGCCTAACGCGAGCACCCCGTTTCCGGCCGCTTGCGTACCCTTCGTCCAGGCCGCGAGGCCGGCGCTTCCTGCATACCTCGCCGCTGCCTGCCCGGCGCGGGCGAAGCCGCCGACAAGACGGTCCAGATTGGCCCTCAGGCGCGTGCCCAGGACGTAGCCGCGCTGATAGGCCCGATCGGGACTGCGAAGGTCCGCCGCCATGGCCTTCGCCGACTGGCCGACGCCGCGCATGGAAGCCTGCATTCGGCGAGCCGGCGCGGTTACCCGGTCGATCGCCTGCAAAAGCATGGAGAACTTCATCGTCACGATTGCTCGCCCTCTTCCACGAATTGTTCGCTGGCCAAGCGGAGCCAGAATTCAACCTCTGGCCAGTCCATCTCCCAAAGCGCCTGGGGCGCGATGTTGAAGGTGTCGTGCCGCGCGAGGATGCCTAGGACGTAAGCCCATTCGTCGGGCCACTCAGCCCTGGCGCGGCTAGCGCGTTTCCCAGGTGCATCATGTCCTCTGCGTCCAGCAGGTCGATCTCTTCAGCGGTCAGGTTGCTGGTTGCGGCGAGCAGCGCGAGCGCGCCCGCGATCGGCGCGCCCTCGTACTTGTCCATCATCTTCATGTCGCGCGCACGCGGCCGCGACAGCTCGACCGCGAAGCCGGCCGGCTGCAGTTCTTCGTCCCGCTCGATTCCGCTCGAATCGCGCGTCGTGCGAACGATCGGATATTTGAGCCGGTAAGGTTCAACCGGAATTGCCATTTTGCTTTCTCCCTCCCGCGATCAGCGAATGACGCCGCGCGCCTGGATAAGGTCATTGTTGAGGGCGTCGCGCTCGGCAGTCAGGACGCCGATCTGCGCGTCCAGCTCCGCGAGCCTCGCCTTGCGCTCCGACAGTTTCAGGCCGTTGCGGGCGGACGGACAGAGCCGCTCGACCAGAGCAGGGATTTCAGCCGCGATGGCCTCGCCCAGGAAGTACGTCAGCACGGCCGTGTTGATCTCGGCTTGCGCGCCGGTCATCGACCGCGTGATCTGCGCTTCGCGATCGAGCTTGGCCGGCTCCATGCGCAGGAGGCCCGCAGCCTTGGACGGCCCCGCGGCCTCCGCCGCTTCCGGCCCGACAAAGTGGCTCGAAAGGTGCGAGGAGAACTGCCGCTCGAAATCCTTTCGCGACTGATCGAGCCCGCGCATGAAAACCGCGACGATATCGTCCGTATGCGGCTGCGCTCGCTCGACCAGGCTGCGCTGGTTTTGCAATTCCTCGATCTTTTGGGTTACGGTCGCCAGCTCCGCTTTCGCGGCATCGATCGCGGCGGCGAAATCGGCGATCTGGTTTGAAATCTTCATAGGGCGCTGCCTCGCATCGAAGGGTGGCGCACCCCCGGCAAGGTCGCTCGGGGCAAGAGCGACCTCCTCGCCCGACACGACGCCGGGGATGCGTTGATGCCTGTCTAGGATGGCAGGAAAACGCCCTCGACCTGACGCCCGTCAGACGCAGCTATAAATTGTCGAAGAGGTCGAGCTGGTCATCGTCCTCCGCCGCGATCAGGCGATAGACGTGGCGCTCGGAATAGCCTGTTTCGATCGCAATGCCGGCAACTGTCAATGCCCCTGCCCGGTGCAGTTCAAGCACCCGCGCGCGCCGCTCCGCCTGCTTGGGAATGCTGATCCGGCTTCCCCCGCACCACTGCGCCAGGCGCGCCGCCTCATCCTCGCTCAGGACGGCACGCAGCTGGTGGTGTTCGCCCACCTGGCGCGGGACATAGACCATGGTCCCGCCAAGCCGCCGCGCCAGTCGGCTCGCCGCGTCCTGGCCGATCGCGCCGGCCAGCTCCGCCATGGCTTCCTCGCCGGGGTTTGCGCGCGCGGTTTCCATCGCCCCGCTTTCAGCCTTCCACGGCCGGGCGCGACCCGTCGCCGGCATCGATCGGCCCGCGCGCGCTCGCCGGTAGCTCGCGGATCATGAAGCCCAGCTCGCCGGCCGCGCGCTCCAGGCGCTTGACCGGCCACCCGGCGCGATCGGCCGGGACAATGCCCCGCGCCGCGACGCCGGCAGCTTCCAGCTTCGCGAGCTGCGCCGCGATCAGCCTGTCCAGGAGCAAGGCGACGCGAGCGGCGGTAGGCATCTTGCCAGGCACGTCCTGCGGCCAGCCATGCCGCGCAGCTATGGACTTCAAGGCTTCGATCAGGCGGAACATTTCCCGCTCGCTCGCCCAGCGCAGGCGCTCGACCCGCAGCTGCCGGCGTCCGAACGATTCAAGCGCGGCGTCCGAACCGTCCTCGATCGCGCCGAGCTGGTAGAGCGAAATCCACATGGCCCGCGCCTTGCGCACGGCCATGCCGCCGCCCAGCTCGCGCCGCTTGCTCGGCCCGGCCGGGCGAAAGCCCATCCGCGTGAAGCAATTCAGCGCGGCGGATAGCTCCGCCTCGCTGCAATCCTTCGCGCTGCGCTTGCCCGTCTCTCGCTCCAGGACGTGGCGGTAGTCCTCTTCCTGCATCGCCAGCGCCTTGCGGGCGATATGGAGCTTTGCGAGCAGGCTGCGCCGCCGATCGGACTTCGCCGGCCGCGCGCCGTTATCGACCGCTAGGGCGATCACGACGCCGGCCTTTCGGCATCGGGATCGATCAGGATGCCGACAACCCGGCCGACCAGGCTGTTCCATGGAAGCGCGGAAAGGGCACTAGGCGGATCGTATGGCCCATCGGCAAGCGGGGCCGGGCCGAACTGTGCAGACCAGCTCTTCCACTCCTCGCGCGAACGCGGACGGTTGGGCTTGACCATCAGGAAGGACGGAAACGACGCGGGGGCTCCGGCGTCGTCATACCAGCGCCGCGCGAAGGCTTGCACTTCCACGATCGTCATTTCGGCCCGATGATGGCCCGAAGAAATCAGTCGGCGAAGGTAGAGCGCGCCCGGCTTCGGCAAGCGGTCCGACAGGTCCACCACGGCGACCTCGCCGGGCAGGATCATCGGTTCGCAGCTCCGATCGGGAACCGCGAATGCGACGTAGCCGATCGGCAGGTATTCGAACATGCGAAGCGCGCGCGGCTCCGCTCCGATATCCTCCGAACCTGCCGGCTCGATCGGCGTTCCTCGCGTCGCCGCGCCGTCACCCTGCGAAGCGCAAGGACCGCCCGCGTCTGAAAGAGGCGGGATAATGGATTTAAGAGGCCCTAAGAACGCAGCCGGGATGATTTTGGGCAGTGCCCCTCCCGAAAGCGCCTCTGCGGCCTCCTGCGGCGAATTTCCGATGGTCATGATCATCCTCCCACGATCGCGAGGAAGCCGGCCGCGAACCACAGCACCGCGAACGCCGCGATGCCGCCCGCGAACTCGCCGGCCAAAGCGGCACCGCCATGCTCCTGGCGGCGCGCGGCAAGCACAACCTTTGCAGCGGCGAGCATCAGCGCAGCCCCAGCTTGACGTTGCGCTGGCGCGCCGCGTCGCGAAGGTGCGCGAGCGTCAGCTTCTGGCCGGAACCGAACGCTGCCATCGACGCGATTTCGATGGTGTGCGTTACTTCGCGAAGCGCGCCGGGCAGCGCGCCGACCTTCGTCAGAAAGGCGCGCTGATCGCTGTCGTCGATGCCCCAGGCATCGAGTAGGGCGTCCATGTCGCCATCCATCGGCTTGATCAGGGGAAGCCGGAAAGAAAAACGGGAGGAGATTTGCGCGAGCGCGCTCTTACGGCCGTCAATCTGCCCGACCACGCTTTCATTGCCCATCAGCGCAACGCCGACTTTCGTCTGATCGTGCCAGCTGCGCAGCTCGTTAAGCGCTTTGTCCGTCAGCTCCTGCGCTTCATCGATGATCAGCAGGCCGTTCTTGCCGCGCACTCGCGCCTTGATCTGGCGCGACATTTGCTGCGGACTGCCCTTGATCTCGCCAAGCCCGATCGCTTCGGCGACTTCGATTGCCATGGTCGCGACGCCCGCCGTTGATGGCGACATGGTGGCCAGCCAGGCGTTGGGATCGTTGGCGACGAAGCGCTCCGCCGCAGTCGTTTTGCCGATGCCCGGTGTCGTCACGACCAGGACCATCTTGCCCGACTGCGCCCACCGGAACAGTTCGAACAGCCGTGCCGAAGTCGGCGTGTCGTACCAGCTCGGCACGACCGGCGTGTCCGCCGCAAGCTCCGCCTGGCTTTCCGCCCGGTTGCGCCAGGCGTTGACCTTGGCGGCGACGGCGGCGTTGTTCCCGGCGTACTTGCCGGTCGCGAAGAGCGAGAGGGTGGACGATGCAACGTCCGTCAGCTTCTGGATTTGCGGCCAGCTAAGGCCCTCCTCTTCCTTTTGCGCGATCAGCCAGGCGCGGGCTTCTACCTCGCTCCGGCTGTTGTCTGCGACCACTTCCATGTTACAGGCTCCCTTGCTTACAGGCACAAACGGCCGCGTCGGGGTGCAACCCGGCGCGGCCAACTTCATTCGACAGTTCGCACAGACCGGAACCTGATCAGGCCGGCATGCACTTGGTCGCTAAAGGCAGGTTCGGCAGACACGGGCGCGGCCTGCTGAGTTGGTTTGAGCGCAGCAGCCACGTGGCCCCTGGCATGAACGATGCGCGATGCTCCTGGCGCGGGACGCGGTGCCGGCATGCTGTGCCCGGCTTCGAGCGCGGCGACTTGTGCAGCGGTGAGCAGCTCGGCGGCTTCCTCGGCCGCGCGGAACTTCTTGCGGACCTCCGCCTTCGCGCGTTGCTGGCGCTCGGCGGCATCGGTGTCATAGAAGCCGACTGCCTGGCGAACCGCCGCCTCGCACACGTACTCGCCCGTCTTGCGGTAGACGTGAACCGCGCTGTGCAGGTTGTCGGCGTCGTATCGAACCGTAACCATCTTGCCGGCAAGCTCGACCAGCTCGGCCGCCCAATAGCTGTTGCCGTGAATTGTCACCGAACCGTGATTGCGATCGCAGCGACGGTCCTTCGCCTCAAGCAAGGCGATGCGCATCTGCGCTTCAGTCGCGATCTTGATAGCCGATCCCGAGTACGACGCGGCGAAGGTTTCATCCAGGCTGCGCCCGCGCGCCGCTTCACTCGTGCGGCCCGGCCGGGCGTTGTGCCGGGCGATCACGCGGGCAAGGTGCGCCTGGAAGTCTGCGATCGGGATGGCGCGCGACCCGGCATCCTCGGGCCGCGCCCCCGGCTTGTTGCCGGTGTACGCGCCCACCATCGAAAACGATTTGGCGGCATAGTCGCAAAGCTCTTTCCATGCCCGTTCGATCGGCTTGGACCGGCCCGAGTACGGCAGCGCCCATTTCGTCTCGATGCCCAGCGCTGTCAGGATGCCGGTCTGTTCGTCGGACTGGATGGTGAAGCGGAACCGCGTTTTCGCGCCGCCGGTCATAGCCTTCGATGCGAACGCCCGGCCATTGTCGAGTGTCACCTTGCCGGGAATGCCCCAGTCGCGAAACAGGTCGGCGAAGGCGGTCCTTACGAGGCGCGTGTTTTCGGTGCGGCCGATCCGGTGCGCCAAAATCTTGCGGCTGTAGAGGTCCTGAATGCCGACCAGCACCGGGCGCGCGATAATCGGCTTGCCTTTCGCATCCTCGCCGAAGTTGACGAACACGTCGCACACGTGGCCATCGATATTGACCGCTTCCATCGCGTGAAGCGAGGCGACCGATCGCCGCAGCGGCGGAACCGTGTTCGTCACCGCCTCGCGCCCGTCGCGCTTGCCCTTCTTGAGCAGGCTGCTGACCTTTTTCATTCGCCGCTCGAGCGTCTTGCGGCAGGGCAGCACTATGCCGTTGGGCTGCGCGTATTCTTCAAGCACCTCATTGTAGCAGGCGGCGAAAGGCTGCCGGGAGTTGTTCAGGTACTTCGTTTTGAGCATCTGCCAGGCGGTGGCATCGATCTCGGTTTCCTTTCCGCCACCCCTGTATTGGGGAGCGAGCCTGGGAAGCCAGTTATGTCGATCGAACTGCGCCACCTCGCGCCGCCAGTTATGGATGGCGCGCGGTGAAACCCCGCGCTGGCGCGCTGCCGCTTCGATAGCTGCTGTCCGCATGGCACCGCTGCGAACGGCCGTTTCAATGTCCATGAGGATTTCCATCCGCCGATGCGCTTCGGCTTTGACCTTGGTTGGCTGTGCCTCGAACCGGGCCCAGGCTGCGGCATCGTCGTCGCCGCTGTCGTTCGCCGCTTGGCCGTGGGGCGGTTTGATCAGGGGCGTCAGGACCTCTTGTGCGGCATCGGGAAAGAGGCTCGCGTGATATTCGGTCCCGCCTCCCCGCGCCGAACGCCGCCGCGCCAGCGGCGAGCCATCTTCGGCGCGCTGGTTGGCCCAGCCTTGCGCCAACGCCAGCGCGTGAACGGACCGCTTTTCGGTCGGCAGACCCGGCAGTCGCCGCTCTGCGATCTCGGCTGCGGTCAGCCAGCAACTGGCGATCTCCGGCCTCACCCGCGCAGTTCCTCCGTCAAGAGGTCGAGCAACAGCCGGTGGCGATCGGCGGGCGCGAGCGAGCCGATCGCGCGGCGCGCGATTGCGCTAGCTGTTTCCAGGTGAAGCGGCGGAAGGGCCTGCACTCGCTTGCCCGTCACGATGAACTGCACGTCCGCGCCCGCCTCGGCAAAGCTCGCAAGGGCTGCGGCGGTCGGACTACTACGCCCCGCTTCCCAGGCTAGTTGCGTGCCCTTTCTGACGCCGGCCAGCGCAGCCATGGCCGTCTGCGAAAGGTCGAGCCGGATGCGCTCGCCGCGCAGACGGTCGGCGATCGTGTCGCCTTCGCGCCCGCTCACAGCAGGCCCCGCTGGGTGAAGCGGGCAACCATCGCCTTGGCCTGACCGGGCGTGACCTGATCGGCGAGCCATTGGGCGTGCGCCTTGCGATCATTCGCCTGCATCTTTGTCCAGGCGTCGATGGCCTTGGCGACGTGATTGCTTTCGTCCGGCCGGTTGCCAGGGCTTTCGCGAAGCCCGATCGCCATCAGGACCTGAAGCATGTCTTTCCACTGACCATCCGGGCCGCGACTTTTTGCGGGAAAGCGGTCAGGATTGAGCAGCGCTTCGATCGCATCGCGGCGCGCAAATGCCGGAAAATCAGCGTCGGGCTCATAGAGCACTGACGCAAGGGTCTGCATGTGCGACAGCTTTTCGCCCAGCGGATGGGCGTTGATCAGCGCGAAGTGATCGGGGAAGGGAACGACCAGCTTTTCGTACAGATTTCGATATCTGCGGATCGTCCTCGGCTTGTCGTTAGAGAGTGCTGCGCAAGCCTCGTCGATTGCCAGACGCTCCGCCTCGGGCGTATTGGCCAAAGTGGACAATGCGCTCCAACGGCTGAAAGCCGCAGCCTTTTGCTGACTGATCGCAGCTAACGGAGCAACGGCCAATGCCGCCGATCGCCACCGCTCCATGATAAAGCAGGCGCGCTCGATCGGGCGCAAGATGCGCCGATCAAGGTTCTCCGCAACCTGCAATTGGCGCAGCTCTTCCGCCTTGCTGCCGGGACCGGCGCGAACCTCCGCCGCGATCTCCGTCCATCCCAGCGCCGTCGCTGCGCGCAGCCGGTGCCGGCCAGCGATCACGCTGAACGGCGCACCCTTCGCCGCGTTGCCGTTCTTGCGAACCCAAATCGGGGTGTGCAGCCCTTCGGCCTGTAGCCGCGCCTTCAGGCATTCGATCGCGTCGGCATCGATCAGCCCGACATAAGCATCCGCTGGCAGTTCGCCGATCTGATCGATCGGCAGGGAGAGCCGAGAATGATCCATCACGCGGCAGCAGCCTTCATTGCTTCACGAATGGGCATGTCGTCCGAGACGATGAGGCCATCTTTGATCCCCAAGGCGACCGCCACCTTATGCGCGTCGCCGCGCGTGCCTTTGAAGCGGCCGTCCAGAACGCCAAGGACGATGGCTTTCGAAACTCCCAGCTCGCGGGCCACGTCGGAAGCCGTTCGGCCAATTCGCGCGAGGCGCAAGCGAGCCTCTTCCAAGTTGGCATGATCTGCCATAGAATGCTCCTAATCTGACACGGTGAGCAGATATATGCTCACTATGTGAATTTAGAAGCTCATTGCAAGTTATTTTTGGAGGAAACGTGACGCTCGGTGCGCGAATCAAGGAAGAGCGTCGGCGGCTTGGCAAAAGCCAAACCGAGTTCGCTTCACTCGCAGGCGCTTCGCGTCGGGCTATGGCGAATTGGGAAGCTGACGGCTCTGCGCCAGTCGCGACTGCGCTCGTTGCTTGGTCTAATGCTGGCGCAGACGCGCTCTACATTCTCACAGGGTCGCGAGCGTCTCCAAAGTCATCCACTGATGTTCTGGTCCGGAACCGATTGGACGAAATTCATCGTGACATTTTGGACGCGAGCCGGTGGCAGTTGCCAGGAGAGAACCAAGCGGAGGTCGAAGCTAGGATTTTGGGCCTTCGTGCTGAAGAGCTAAGTGAAATGCTTGGCGGCCTCACTCAATCGCAAGCCGACTTGCGGTCGAGAGCCGAAGCCCTCTTAGCGATCTGCGAAAAGCCAGAGATGCTTTCGTCATTTCGGGCCGCCGACTTTGTGAAAAATCGTAAGCGCCGAGAGGAAGCCAAAGAACAGCTAGTAAAATGGTTGCAACATGGAAAGTGGCAATTGGGGGACGAAGCGCTGTCGCTCTTGACGACATTGCATATCGAGTACGGCGTTCCGCTCAAATTACTCGTTGAAGTTGCAGTTCTTTGTAATCCAACAGCAAGCGCAGCGAATGATGCTTAGGTGACTGCCGGCCTACATGCCCGAAGGCCCAAGGCTCTACGTCCGAAACGTACTGGCAGCTAAGCGGATAATGCGATCTCCGGCCGCGTAACGCAAGCCGCGACTGGCGCTGGCCGCCCTGCATGCTCATCGGAGCCCGAGGGATAACGCCCGAAACGTCGGACCAGCATTCGCGAGACATAGGAATACGCGGCCGGCGAAGTCAATCCGGCGCAGCTGACACCCGTCATACAGTCTATCCGCCTGCGGATGCGTAGCCATGGCGCATGGCTACGCTCTCCTCCGATCGCCTCGCCGGCCCTGCCGGCGAACCCTTCATGCCGGCCCAGCCGGCAACGGCCGTATTCGAACTGTCCCGGCCGATCGCGACGGACGGCGAAGATGGCGAGGTCGAGACGCATGGCCTCGGCATGCGTGCCCTCGCGCAGCCCGATCTCGCCATGCTCGATCAGTTCCACGGCCAGCCGATCGCGCTGTCTCGCGCCGTGATCGGCGCGCTTTGCGATATCACGCCGGGCCAGGTGGAGCAGCTCGCCCTGGACGATTTCGCGATGCTCGCCGCCGACGCCCTTTTCCAGGTCGAGCAGCTCAGCACCGCCATGGGCCTGCCGCCGCGCTTCTTCCTGGAGCCGCGCGCGGCGGAGACTGCCCAGTGAGCGTATTTGCCAAGGGATCGCGCACCGGCTCGCATGTGCTGGACGATATCGCCCAAGTGATCGGCGAGGATGCAGCATTCGCGCTGGCGGCGGAGTTCATCGGCCAGCGGCTCTATGTTCCGATGACCCCCGACACCAATCCACGAATCGCGCTAGCGATCGGCGCGGAAAACGCGGCCAAGTTTTGCGACGTATTCTATCGCACGATGGTATGCCTTCCGATCATGGTTGTCCTCGAACGCTGCGTTCCTGCCCTCGCTGCGAAGGGTGTGCCCAAGCGCGAGATTGCCAACAGCCTCCGCATCCGCGAGGCGCGTGTCTATGCGATCCTGAAGCGCGTCCGCGATCGGGAGGAGGCGGCGAAGGCGGTCGCCGGCCCTGCCGGCCAGCCGGCCTAAACGGGGTAGCCGCACCACTTTTCGGAAGCGGGGCCTTGGGCTCGATTGCACATGCAAGCGGGCGGCGCTTTTTCTTCCTCAATCTGCGGTTTAATCTCCCACTTAAATTCTGCCGATTTGGCGCACGCGGCCAGCCGGAGGCCAATTTTTCCGTTATTTTTTAGTATGTTCCCACTTGGACAGCGAAAACGACCGACTTGCGCGTCTTCACGTCGCCAAAAAATTGAAATTCGCGCCGATCGGGACCCTTTCAGACCTTCGCAGGGCTCGCCGAAAATGGCTCTAAACCGCCATTAAGAGGCGTTTTAGGCGACGATTTAGGAGGTCATTGCGACGCCCGCCGAAAGTGGGCAAAAAGGCCCGTCAGAGGGGCATTTCCCCACTTAGTGCAGACACAGTGTCCCGCCGATCGAGCCACCCGCAAAATGGCAGAAAACCCAAGATTTCCGGGGGTCCAATCCCACGCAGTCCCACCATGTCCAAGGAAATCCCGGTCCACATGGCCCTATGCAGAACCTCTCGTCCCCTTACAACCGGGCTCATAAGCACGGGCACCGGGATGTTCTCGTAAATTTCCAAGGGCGGCAATGGCTTCTTTTTCGCGGACTTCGTGGCCGCTCCGGTCGATGCGGTTTCGTCGGAGTAACCAGCGTGATTTTCCGCTGGAGCGCCATTCAGCATCACGACCGATCCAGCGATCCACACAAAAAACGCCATCGACACCCCCACTGCAGACGGTCGATCCTGCCGCGGAGGGCTGCGGCTGTCCAGTCCCGCCCCTGCACCCGCGGCGCGGCGATTGCCAAGTCCCGCGCCTGCGCTACATAACCTGATCCAGGGGAAACGGGGGAAGCTCATGGCCACGACATCAGGACAAATCGAGACACCGGCCCCCAAACCCCACGCCCCGCGCCTCAGCCAGCTCGATGGCCTCCGCGGGATCGCGGCGTTCATGATCATGCTGTACCACGCGGAGATCGTCTATCGCGGGCATGGACCGTTCCTGCGCGGGTATCTCTACGTCGATCTGTTCTTCCTGCTCTCGGGGTTCGTGCTGGCGGTTTCGACCGAGAAGAAGCTCAACGCCGGGATCGGACCGATCGAGTTCACCTGGGGGCGCTACAAGCGGCTCTATCCGCTGGTCGCGGTCGGGATCGGGGTGGCGCTGGTCCGCGCGGTGTGGATCGGGATGGCCGATCCGCTCACCCTGCTGCTGTGGGTCGCGCTAGACCTCGCGATGATCCCGAGCCTCACCGGCAGCGGGCCGTTCTATCGCTACAACGGACCGCAGTGGACGCTGTTCTGGGAGCTCGCCGCCAACTTCGTTCACGCGCTGGTGCTCAAGAAGGTGCCGACCAAGGTGCTGCCCTTAATCGCCGCGGCGATGTGCGCGTGGCTGGTCTACGAGGTCCGCAAGCACGGCTCGGACACCATGGGCGTCTCCGCGCTGACGAGGGATACCTGGTGGACGCCAATCCCGCGGGTCGCCTTCCCCTACATCCTCGGGGTGTGGTTCGGGCGCAAGTACAAGGAGGGCTTCCGCACCCCCGGCCTGCCGTGGCCGCTCGCGCTGCTGCTGCCGATCGCCGGGATCATGTGCGTGCCCTACCTGCCGCTGAGCCACGCGACCGGCGACCTCGTGTTCGTGATCCTGTTCGTGCCGGTGATGATGTGGAATGTCGTGATGTGCCGCCCGCCCGCGGCGCTGATGCCGGCGATGGACTGGCTGGGCAACTTCTCGCTGCCGCTCTACTGCGTCCACCTGACCATCCTGGTGTGGATGAGCGAGATTCTCGGCCGCGAGCTGTGGGTGCGCCTCTCCGCCATCGCGGTGGCGCTGGTCGTGTCCTATGCGTTCTCGCGGCTGATCTCGTTCAAGGCCAAGCCGACCGTGGTGAAGGGTCAGGCCGCGTAAGGTCCAAACGCGTCGTCATTGCGAGCGAAGCGAAGCAATCTACGGTGGCGGTTCCCCTGAATTGCCGCGCGACCTTCGGTCGCTCGCAATGACGAACGGAGTGGTCAGGCCAGCGCCCCTGCAATGACGGCGGTTGTGTGGGCGCGCGCGCGCGAATATGGCGCGGCGCATGTCCGACGCCGTATCGCCCCTCGCCCGCCCGTTTCCCGAGATGCCGCCCATCGCAGGCGTCACGCTGCGCGTCACTCGCGCGGGGTACAAGGACTGGGGCCGCTGCGACCTGACCTTCGCGGAACTGGCCGAGGGCACGGCCGTCGCTGGCGTGTTCACACGCAATGTCTGCTGCTCGTCGGAAGTCGAGCTCGGCCGCGAGCAGGTCAAGGCCGGCCGCGCCCGGGCGCTGGTGGTCAACGCCGGCAATTCCAATGCCTTCACTGGCTATCGCGGGCGCGAAGCGGTCGAGGCGATCATGGCGCAGGTCGCCGGGCATCTCGGCTGCGCGAAAGAGGAAGTGTTCGTCTCTTCCACCGGCGTCATCGGGGTGCCGCTGCCCAAGGACAAGGCCGTCGCCGGGATCGACGCGGCGGTCATGGCCGAGCCATGCGGCTGGGCCGATGCCGCCGCCACCATCGGCACGACCGACACTTTCGCCAAGGGCGCGATGGCCACGGCCGTGGTCGGCGGCCAGACCGTGACGCTCTGCGCGATCATCAAGGGCAGCGGCATGATCGCGCCCGACATGGCGACGATGCTCGGCTACGTGTTCACCGACTGCGCGATTGACCCGGCGTTCCTGCAGGAACTGCTGTCCGCCGCGAACCGCGAGACGTTCTCGTGCATCACGGTCGACAGCGACACCTCGACCAGCGACACCGTGCTCGCCTTCGCCACCGGCCAGGCGGGCAACGCACCGCTGACCTCGTTCGACAGCCCCGGCGCCGACGCCTTCGCCGCCGCCCTGGCGGACGTGTGCCGACAGCTCGCCCACTTGGTCGTCCGTGACGGCGAGGGCGCACAGAAGTTCATTGCGATCACCGTCTCCGGCGCGGTCAGCGACGACAGCGCCCGCAAGGTCGGCATGGCGATCGCCAACTCGCCGCTGGTCAAGACCGCCATCGCCGGCGAGGACGCCAACTGGGGCCGCGTCGTCATGGCCGTCGGCAAGGCCGGCGAACCCGCCGACCGCGACCGGCTGTCGATCGGCTTCGGCGGCATCTGGGCGGCGCGCGAGGGGCAGCCGCTCGCAGACTACGACGAGGCCCCGGTCGCCGAGCACCTCAAGGGGCAGGACGTGACCATCGAGGTCGATCTCGGCCTCGGTTCGGGCCGCGCCACAGTGTGGACCTGCGACCTCACCCACGGCTACATCTCGATCAACGCGGACTACCGCAGCTGATGGAAGAACTGACCCGCGAGGTCCACGCGGTCATGCGCCTCGCGGCCGAGCGGGCGATCCTGCCGCGCTGGCGCCAGCTGGCCGGGCACGAGATCGTCCACAAGGCGGCGGACGACGTCGTCACCGTCGCGGATCACGAAAGCGAAGCGCTGCTCGCCGATGGGCTGGCCCGGCTGCTGCCCGAAGCCACCATCGTCGGCGAGGAAGCGGCCCATGCCGATCCGGCGGTGCTCGAACGTCTCGGCGACAGCCTGTGCTGGATCATCGACCCGCTCGACGGCACCAACAACTTCGCGGCGGGCAAAGGTCCGTTCGGCATCATCATCGCCTTGGCCGAAGCGGGCGAGACTGTCGCGGGGTGGCTCTACGATCCGCTGACCGGGCGGCTGTGCCATGCGATGCGCGGCAAGGGCGCGTGGATCGATGGCGAGCGGGTCGCAGCACGGCCTAGCGGCAACGAGCCGCCGGTCGCCGCGATCTCGCTGGTGTTCATGGATCCCGCGCAGCGCGAACGGGTGAAGCGCACGGTCGCGCCGCACTATGCTCTCGTCGACATTCCACGCTGCGCCGCCGAGCAGTACCCGCGGCTTGCGCTCGGGCAGAACGACGTCTCGATCTTCGAGCGCGCGCTCGCGTGGGACCACGCGGCGGGCGTGCTGTTCCTTAACGAGGCGGGCGGCAAGGCCGCGCGCCCGGATGGCCGGGCGTACCGGGTGGACGAGGCGCACCTGCCGGGACTGCTGGGCGCGGCCAGTCCGGCACTGTGGGATGAACTGGCAGGGTATCTGCGTCCCCGCGAAGGCGGGGACCTCGTGCAGTCGAACGGTCCGTAAACCGGTGGAGGCCCCCGCCTTCGCGGGGGCGCATCCATGTCAGTCGATCAGAGCACGCTTTCCAGCCAGCCCTTGAGCTGGCTCTTCGGCGCGGCGCCGAGCTTCTGCGCCACAGGCTTGCCGTCCTTGAACAGCACCATCAGCGGGATCGACTGGACGCCGATCTGCCCGGGGATATCGGTGTTTTCCATGATGTCCATCTTGGCGATGGTCACCTTGTCCGACAGTTCCTCGCTGATCTCCTCCAGCGCCGGGCCGATCATCTTGCAGGGGCCGCACCATTCCGCCCAGAAATCGACGAGCACGGGCTTGTCGGACTGGAGGACATCGGCGGCGAAGCTGGCGTCGGTGACGGCTTTGGTCGGCATGGGTGAAACTCCTGTTGATTGCGGCCAATGTAGGCGGCCAGTTGACCAAGGCAACCGATCAGCCGGAAAAGCTCTCCTGTTTGCCCTGCCAATCGAGCTTTTGCGCGGTCAGCATTGCTTCATCGAGCGCGAAAAGCTCGGGCGTCTGGGTGTAAAGGAGTGCCGCTTCCACACGCTTGCCGGGATGGATCGCGCGCAATGCGGCGGCATAGGCGGCCATCTGCCGCAGGTAGGCGGCCGGAATCTCGCTCAGGTCTCGCGGCGGACGGCGCGAGGACTTGAAATCGACGATGAGGATTGCTTCGTCGGTGAAGACGAGCCGGTCAATGGTCCCCGCGACCACCCTGCCTTCCACCACTGCCGCGACAGGCACCTCTGCCAGCGAGCGGGGACCAAACACCTCGGCCCACTGCGGGTCGGCCAGCACCGCAATCGCGGCGTCGCGCAGTTCGGCGCGCGCCGGGTCATCGAAGTCGGTCGCGGCCTTTGCCAGCCAGCGGTCGGCCGCCGCAGCGCGGGCCTCGGCCGGGAGCTCCGGCAGCCGCTCGATCAGCTTGTGCAGCAGTGTTCCGCGCCGGGCTGCAGCGGCCGCGCCCGGCCCCAGTGCGAAGGGCGCATCGGGCGCATCATCCTCGCCCAGCGAGGACGGCGCGAGCGGACGCGGCGGACGCGGTTCCGGGCCGACCGGGGTGGCGGCCCAGTCGGGCAGGGCGAATGGAGCAGCCGGTGCCTTGGGTTCGGCGGCGCGCGGCCACGGGGCGAGCGCGCCGGTCTCGCGCCGCCCTCCCCACAGGCCATCGGGTGTCCATCCGCCGTCGAACAGCGGCTCGAGCCGGGCGTACCAGCTGTCCGCCGGCAGCTCCTCCTTGCCCTTGCGCAGCGCGCCGGCGACGAACAGCGCCTCCTCGGCGCGGGTCATGGCGACGTAGAGCAGGCGCCAGTGTTCCTCGCGCTCCTCCTTCGCGGCCTGCGCGGCGGCCGCTTCGACCGGTGCGGCTTTCTCTTCCTTGCGGAGCGGCGGGAGCGGCACCTTGCGCTTGCGGCCGAGTACGTTTTCGAGCAGCTCGTTGGCGCGGGGCGGCGAGCTGTCGGGATCGTCGGCCGCGTCAGCGAGGATGACGATCGGTGCCTGCAGGCCTTTCGAGCCGTGGACGGTCATCACCCGCACGAGGTCCTCGGGCTTGCCCGCCTCGCGCTTCAGCTCGCCCTCGCCCGCGTCGAACCACTGGAGAAACCCGACGAGGCTGGGCGTGCCGGTCGCGGCAAAGGTCATCGCCGCGTTGAGCAGTTCGTCGATCGGATCGTTGGCCTCCTGCCCGAGCCGGGCGACCAGCGCCTTGCGTCCCTGCCATGGCCCGACCAGCAGCCAGTGCAGCAGCGCCTGCGGGGTCTGGTAGTCGGCGCGGGCGAGCAGGTCGCGCAGCCGCTGCATGGCCGCGGTGGTCGCGGGCCCTTCGCTGGCGCGCAAGTGGTCCCACAAGCGCACGCCGGCCTTGCGGTAGCCGTGGGCCAGCAGGTCGTCCTGCGTCCACCCGATCAGCGGCGAGACCAGCAGGTTGGCGAGCGTCAGATCGTCGAGCGGCTGCGCGGCGAACCGCAGCGCCGCAATTAGGTCCTTGACCGCCAGCGGCGCGCCGAGCCGCAGCCGGTCCACCCCCGCCACCGGCACGCCCTCGGCATGGAGCCGCGCGACGATCAGCCCGGCGAGGTCCTTGCGCTTTCGCACCAGGATCATGATGTCGCCCGGCGTTGCCAGGCGGCCGCCGTCCTTGTGCAGCGGGATGCCGGTTTCCAGCCAGGCGCGGATCTGCCGGGCCAGCGTATCGGCCAGCATCCGGTCGGGGCGGGAGAGCCAGTTGTCCTCGTCGGCGGCGGACTCTTCGTCCTCCGCCGCATCGGGGCCGGTCAACCGCACCGGGTCCCACACTGCGACGAGGCCCTCGCGCTGGTGGCCGAGGTGCGGTTCGGGGGGCGTGCGCAGGCCGATCGCTTGCCACCCGATCTGCGCAATCGCCTTGTCCACGAAGGTCAGGATCGGCTGCGACGAGCGGTACGACCGGCCCAGTCCCAGGTCGAGCAGGGCGCGCGTATCGTCGCGCATGGCCTCGGCCAGCAGGCGGAGCTGCGCCTCGACCCGGCGGCGGGCGGCCTCGAAATTCTCCGGGCTGGTGCCCTGGAAGCGGAAGATCGCCTGCTTGTAGTCGCCGACCACGAACAGCGTGCGCATCACGTCGCCGCGCTGGCCCTCGCCGGTGAAGAAATCGTCAACCAGCGCGTCGATAATCTCCCACTGCGCGCCATTGGTGTCCTGCGCCTCGTCGACGAGGATGTGGTCGAAGCTGCGGTCGAGCTTGTAACGCACCCACGCGCCGATCCCGTCGCGCGTGAGCAGCGCGGCGGTGTGGCGGATGAGGTCGTCGAAATCGACGAACCCCTCGCGCGCCTTGGCCTCCTCCCACCCCAGCGCAAAGCGGCGGCCGAGGACGAGCGCGGGTTCGAGGAAGCGGGCGAGCGCAACAAGCCGCTGCCGCTCTCGCACCGCAAGGATGCAGGACACGACCCGGGCGAAAGGTTCGGGATAGTCGGGGAACTTCTTCTCGATCTGGCTGGTCGATTTCGCCTCGCCCTTGGCGGTCAGGAAGACCTTTGCCATCGCATCGAGCGCAGCGGCGCGGGTCGCCGGGTCGCCGGACAGCCAGTCGCCGATCGCATTGGCGGCATCGATCCCGGTCTTGGTTCCCCACGCCGCGTTGGTTTCCAGGCAGGCCCGCAGCGAGCGGACGTCGAACGCGTCATCGCCGCACATCGCCGAAAGCCCGCCGTCGGGATCGTCCGGCAGGCCGAGCAATCGGGCGATCCGCGCCGCAAACGGCGGCTGCCACGCGCCATCGCCCAGCCAAAGGTCCCGCGCCGACGCGCAGCGCAGCAGGAAGTTCTCGACCTGGTCGGGCGCAAGCCGCAGGCTGAGGTCGGCGAGCGTTTCGAACAGTGCGTCGTCGCCGCGCGCCTCGGCCTCGATCAGCAAGTCCGCCAGCACCCGGCGCAGCAGGAGGTCGCGGTCGCGGTCTTCCATCGCGCGCGAGCCGGGGGTCAGCCCGGCCTCGACCGGGAAGGCCGAGAGCAGCCACTGCGAGAACGCATGGATCGTCTCGATCCTGAGGCCGCCGCCCGGGCAATCGAGCACCGCCGCGAACAGACTGCGGGCGCGCTTGACCGAGGCCGGCCCATAGTCCGCGCCGATGGCCATGAGGTCCGCCGCGAGTTCGGTGTCCTTGAGCCGCACCCAGCGCGCCAGCACCTCGTTCACTCGCATCGCCATTTCCGCCGCGCCGGCCTTGGTGAAAGTCAGGCACAGCAGGTGCTCGGGCCGCACGCCGGGCTGGAGCAGCAGCCGCAGCACCCGCGCCGACAGGACCTGCGTCTTGCCGGTCCCGGCCGAGGCCGACAGCCACACCGTGCGGTCGGGATTGACCGCATGGCGCTGGTTGTCCTGCAGGGGATAGACCTTGCTCACGCCTCCTCCCCCTTGCCGCGCCCCTGCCACTCGTCGAGCCGCATCAACTGGTCGTAGTCGGCATAACCCGGCAAGTCAGGGTTGAGCCGCGCGGTGAAGGGTTCGTTGCCGAGGATCCAGCGGGCGATGGCGTCGCGCAGGTAGTCCCCGGTCCGTTCGACGAACTCCCCGCGCGGCAGGCCGGTGCGGCGCGAGCCTTCCAGAACGGGCTCGGCCATGTAGCCGAAGCCGCGCTCCTTGTTGCGGGCGAGCGACCAGTATTCGAAGCGGCTCGCCTCGCCGGCAATGCCCTCCATTCCGCCGTCCTGCGCGATCAGCGCGATCAGCCCGAGCTGCAGCGCGAAGCCCTTCTCGACCATTGCCCCGCTGGGCGGCGTGCCGGTCTTGTAGTCGACGACCGCCAGCGTGCCGTCGGCGAGCCGGTCGATCCGGTCGGCGCGGCCGTGGATGCGGATGCCGTCCACCCGCATCTCGCCCTTCTTCTCCCACGCCACGACCTCGCGCCCCTCGCCCAGCAGGCGGTCGGTCTCCTGCTCGATCCAGCACAGCGCGGAGAGCAGGCGCGGTCGCCATAGCCCGCGCATGAAGGGATGCGCGCTCATTTCCTCGAGCCGCCGCTCGGCAATCGGCACCAGGGTGCCGGGCGCTCCACCAGTCTCGTGCCATTCCTCGAGAATTTCGTGGACCGCGCTGCCCTTCCACGCCGCAGTCGGTTCGGCATCCAATGGGTCGAGGCTGCGCAGGCCGAGGATCGCCTGGGCATAGAACTGGTAGGGATCGCCGCGCAGCCGGTCGAGCGCGGTGACGGCGATGTCGACGCGGCGCTGCTCTGCCGATGGCATCGGCTTCGGCCGGGGATAGGCGGGCGCCGCGGGTGCGCGGTCGATCATCCGGGCGAGTTCGACGGCCCGCGTTTCGGTGACCAGTTGCTTGCCCGCCATGGCGCGAACCCGCTGGATGAACCGCGAGGGGATCGCCGGCCCGCTCATGTCGCGCATCGCGTGGCTGAGGACGACCTCGGGCGCACCCAGCCCGGCGGCGAGGTCGTGCGCCGACAAGCCGATGCGGAAGTCCGCGCCGGGTATGCCCAGCGCGCGCAGCACCGGCGAGGCGAGCAGCGGGTCTGGCGCGGGGGACGCCGGCCATGTGCCCTCGACCAATCCGCCGCAGATCACCAGGTCGGCCCGGCTCATTCGCGCTTCAAGAAGGCCGTAGATGGCAAGGCGGGGATGCGCGCCATAGGGCGGGCGCACCGCAACCTCGTCCATCGCGTCGCGCAGCAGGGCGGGCAGTTCAGCCGGCTCCACCAGCGAGCCTGCCGCGGCCGCGGCATCACGCCACTGTTCGATGAAAGCGGACAGGCTGCGCCCGTCGGCCTGCGCCCAGACGCCTTCGCCCGCGAGCATTTCCGCCACCCACGACATCGCGTCGAGCAGCGTGCCCAGCGGAGCCGGGCCATCGATGTCCAGCAGCGGCACGAAAGTGGGCTCGACCTGCGCCCACCATTCGGACAGTCCCGAATGGCGACGCCGTGCCTGCTCGATACCGGCGCGAATTCCGGCAAGACCGGGCCCCGGCCGCGGCCCGCGCAAGGCGAGGTCGAGCTGGCGAACCCGCTCCAGCCACTCCGGCCGCGCCTCTCCCGCCATCGCCAGCGGATGGCCGAGCAGTGCCAGCAGCGGCACCGGCGCAGCGCGTTCGGCCATGACTTCGGCGATCTGGAGAAACAGCCGCCCCGCCGGGGTCTGCGGCAAGGGCTGGCCGGCGGAATCGTCTGCGGCGATGTTCCAGCGCGAAAGGTGCGCGACCACGCGCGAGGCAAGGCCACGGTCGGGCGTCACCACAGCCACCCGGCGCTCCGGCTCGGCGAGCGCTTCGCGGACCATCAGCGCGATCGCCTGCGCTTCCTCTTCCGGCCCGGCGGTCTCCATCACCCGCACCCCGCCCAGGCGGCGGCGCTCGGGCGGCAGGTCGGCCCAGCCCGCGCTGGCTTCGGGCGGGAGGAACAGGCTGGAGATGGCGCGGCTGCGTTCCGGCGGCGCGGCGGTCATGCCGGCGCGGTGCCACGGGCGAACTTCGTCGCGGGCAATGCCCATGCGGTTCAGCAGAAGCTTGAGGTGGTACTGCGGGTGGGTCACCGCGTCGCCGCGCTGGAACGGCGCCCCGCCCTCGACTTCCGCGGCCCCGGCGCTTCCCAGTGCATCCCAGACCTCGCGCGGCATCGCGAGGTCGAGGTCGGGAAGGATCACCGCCCCCCGCGGCAGCTCCGCCACCACGCGCAGCAATCCGGCGATCGCGGGCGACGCGGACGTGACGCCTGCTGCGACGATCGGGTGCGGCGGCGGGGCGGCCTTCCATCGGAGCGCCGCGTGATCGAGAAGCCGGTTGCGCCGCGCCGCGGCATCGAGCGCCTCCATTGCATCGAGTTCGGCCAGCCACATCTGCTGCACCCGGGCGAACTGGCGCAGCGAGTCCTGCCAATGCCCGGCAAGCTCGCCGACCATGTCGATCTCGAGCAGCCGTGCCGGGTCCACGCCCTCCACCAGCATCCGGTCCATGCTGCGCACGATGCTGCGCGCCAGGCGCAGCAAGCCCGCCTCGCCCGGTGCGGTGTCGCCGAGTTCGCCGCGCAGCAATTCCGCGACACGAAGCAGCCGCAGGACCGGGTCGACAGCGGGGGGAATGTCTGCCCCGGCTCCGATCGGATCGAGCAGCGGGCCCAGCGTTTCATCGAGGTCGAGATCGCCTACCACCGCCATGCGCGGCAGCAGCAGCCCGCCTTCGCTGGCCCTGACGAACGCCTCGGTCACGGTGCGGATCGCGCGCTGGCTCGGCAGCAGCAGGGTCAACCGGGCGAGGCCGAGCTCGCCCTCGCGATATCGCGGGATCAGTCCGGCGACGAGCGCGTCGGCGAACCCGCGGTGCGCGGCGATCGAATAGACGCTGGGCTTTTTGTCGTCGCTGGCGTCCTCGTCAGACACGCAGCAGCGCCTCTTCGGTCGGGGCGATCATCTCGGGCGTGCCGACCTCGAACCACAGGCCGGTATGGCTCACTCCGTACAGCCGCCCTTCCTCGATCGCGCGGTTCCACAACACGTTGGTGGAGAACGCCCCTTCCGGCGCATCGCGCAGCAGGCGGTGCGACACCAGCTGGATCCCGCTGAAGATGAACGGCGCAATCCGCCCGCTGCGGCGGCGGCTGATCCGGCCGAGCGGGTCGAGGTGGAAGTCGCCCTTCCCGCGGTAATTGAGCGCGCGGGCATGCGGCACCAGCAGCAGCAGCGCGTCCATCCGCTCCGCATCCCATGCGCTGCTGAGGTGATGGAACACGTCCTGCGGCCCGTCGAGCCAGATGTTGTCGCTGTTGAGCGAGAAGAACGGGTCGGACCGGAGCAGCGGCAGCGCTTGGACCATCCCGCCGCCGGTCTCGAGCAGCAGGTCGCGCTCGTCCGAGATCGAGACCGCAGGTGCCGTGCGCCTTTCGAGATGCGCGGCCATGGCATCGGCGAGGTAGTGGACATTGACGACCGCGCGGGCGACCCCGGCCTCGGCCAGTTTGTCGAGCGCATGATCGATCAGCGGGCGATCGGCGACGCGCACCAGCGGCTTCGGCCGCGTCGCGGTGAGCGGACGCATGCGCTTGCCAAGGCCCGCGGCGAGAACCATCGCCACGTCGGACGCGAGCTTGTCGGTCATGCGGAGATCGGCCCTCCGCCCGTTTCCCGCAAGTTGGCCGGGATGTTGGCATCGAACCACCGCGCGACCGGTGCGAGCGCCGGGTGCGCGAGGTCGCGCTCCAGCAGCGCCCAGACGCGCGGGATCATGTCGAGATAGCGCGGCTTGTGATCACGGCGGCACAGGCGCACGAAGATGCCGACAATCTTGGCATTCCGCTGCGCGCCAAGCCGGGCGTAATCCGCCATGAAGTCCCGCCCCGGCTGCGCAGCGGCGACATAGCGGTCGAACATCGCCGCCTCGATCTCTGGCGACACATCGCGCCGTGCATCCTGCAGCAGCGAGACGAGGTCATAGGCCGGATGTCCGACCAGCGCGTCCTGGAAGTCGAGCAGGCCCTGCTTGTCCACGCCGCCCAGCAGCATGACGTTTTCGGCATGGTAATCGCGCAGCACGGTCACGCCGGGGCGCTGCCGGGGCAGCAGCGGGGCGAGCACTTCTTCCCACGCCGAGGTCCAGCCCTTGCCATCGACGTAGAGCCCGGCCGCCGGGCAGTACCAGTCGATGAACAACCTCGCCTCGCGCTGGTATTCGCTCATCGAATAATCGCGGAACGGCCCCGGCGGCAGGCGGTGGAGCGCGACCAGCGTATCGACCGCCCTGGCGTAGACCTCGATTTCGTCGTCAGGCCAGGCATCGACGTATTCGCGCATGCGGATGTTGCCGAAATCCTCGAGCAGGACCCAGCCCTCGCCCATCTTTTCGGCCAGCACGACCGGCGCGCGCATGCCGTTGTCGTCGAGCCAGCGGGCGGCGCGCAGGAACGGTTCGGGATCCTCGTGCGGCGGCGGGGCGTGCATCAGCATGGCGTCGCCCTTGCGGGCGTGACGGATGCGGAAGTAGCGGCGGAACGAGGCGTCGCCGGGCAACGGCTCGATGGCCGCGCCCTCCCAACCCGCAGCGGCGACGAAGGCTTCGAGCCCATCGGGCAAGTTCACGTCCATACCTCCCGCTCTAGCCAATCCGATCCCGGCTCGACAATGGCGATCCGCCCGTTTTCGGCAGGTTCGAGCCGGATCGACAGGCACGCGGGTTCGTGGGCAAAGCCGCCGGCATGCTCGGGCCACTCCGCCAGCAGGGCCGCGCCCTCGCGGTAGTCGTCGAGGCCGATCTCCTCGACCTCCGCCGGATCGTCGAGGCGGTAGAAATCGGCATGGACCAGCGGCAGCCGGACGGCGGGCGGTTCATAAAGTTCGATGATCGCGAAACTCGGCGACGGGACCTCGCCCGAGTGACCAAGCCCGGCGATGACCGCGCGTGCCAGCGTCGTCTTGCCCGCGCCGAGGCCGCCGGACAACGCGACCACGTCGCCCGCCCGCAGCGCGTGCGCGATTCGCCTGCCGAGCGCCTCGCTCGCCGCCTGGTCCGGCAAGGCCACAATCACGGCAGCGTCACGATGGCGGCCGTGCCCTGCCCGGGCTCGGACACCAGCTCGAGCGTGCCGCCGTGCGCCTCGATCAGCTGGCGGGCGAGCGGGAGGCCGAGGCCCTGGCGGCGCTCGATGGTCTTGCCGTCGGCGCTCATCCTCAGGCCGTCGAGGGCCCGGGCGAGCGCGGCGGGTTCCATGCCCTTGCCGTTGTCGGACACGACGATCATCGCCTTGCCGCTGCGCCGCTCGCACTGGACGAGGATCTTGCCCCCGGCAGGCGTCGCCGCAATCGCGTTGTCGACGAGGTGACCGAGCGCCCGCTTCAGCCGCCGGGCGTCGCCGGTGATCCGGCCGATCGACTTGTTGCCGCGAACGTCGAGCGTGAGGCCCGCCGCGGCGATCCGCTCGGCGCGCTCCTTGACCGTGTCGGTCACGAGCGGGAACAGTTCGACCGGCTCCGCCGCCAGCGGCAGCGTCCCGGCCTCGCTCTGCGACAGGTCGAGCACGTTCTCGATCTGCTGGCCGAGCCGGTCGACCGAGGCGAGGATCGCCGCGACGTAATCCTGCGCCTGCGGGGAGAGTTCGCCGGCGATGCCGTTCGCCAGCATCTCGGCAAAACCCCCGATGGAGGTCAGCGGGGTGCGGAATTCGTAGCTCATGTTGGCGATGAAGCGGGTCTTCACGGCATCGGCCTCGACCAGCGCGGCGTTGCGTTCGAGCAGCGCGGCTTCGGCCTTCTGCGAGTCCGTCACGTCGAGCACGGTCAGCATCCCGTTGCCGTCGGGCAAGGGCACCCCGGCGAACTCGAAGTGGCGGCCATCCGCCAGTTCCACCCGCCCGCTCTTCTGCCGGCGGTCGAGCGCGGCGGCCTGGATGACCTGGCCGATCGTCGCGATCTGCGCGGGGCGCTTGAGCCGGTCGGCGACCTTCTGCAGCAGCGAGTCGACCCGGGGATGGGTAACGAGGAATTCGTCGTCGAGCCCCCAGTCCGCCGCGAACCGCCGGTTCCACAGCTGGAGCCGGCCTTCCGGCCCGAACACCGCGAGCGATTCGAACAGGCTGTCGAACGTCGCCGTCCGGGTGCGCAGCAGGGTGTCGCGGGTGGCGGAAAGCTGGAGCTGCTCGGTCCGGTCCTCGAAGATCAGCAGCAGCCCGCCATCGGGCATCGGCTGGGCAAGCACGCGCAGGTGGGTGCCGTCAGGCAGGTGCCACGCCTCTTCCTGTGCCTCACTGGCGAGGAACCACGAGATGTGCTCGCGCCGCCATTCGGGGAAGTCGCGGACTTCCGGCACTCGGCCTGTTTCGCGCATCCGGTCGAGCACGCGCTCGAACGGCGGGGAATCGAGCAGCCACGCCGGCTGGATCGCGAAGATGCGCTGGAACGGCTGGTTGGCGAAGGTCAGGGCGCGCTTGGCGTCGAACTGGACGATCCCGGCCGACAGATTGTCGAGCATCTCGCGCTGGGCGTCGCGGAAGCGGCGGAACTGGCGGGTCTGTTCCTCGAGGTCCTCGATATCGACCGCATAGCCGGCGATCCCGTCATCGCCGAGCGGCAGGTCGCTGACCCGCATGGCCCGGCGCTGGCCGGCAATGGTGGTCGAGACGATGCGCTCGATCGGCAGGCTGCGCGCACGTGCCTGCCCGGCAACCTGCGCGGCGGTGAGGCCGTCGGTCGGCTCCACCAGTTCGATCTGGCCGGCGACGACCTCTTCCGCGCTGGCCCCGCCTACGGCGGCGACATAGGCACTGTTGACGATCCGGAGGCTTCCGTCGGGCCCGCGGAACCACATCGGCAGCGGCGCGGCCTCGATCAGGCCGGAAAGGCCGGCGAAGTCCTTCTGCGCCGTGCGGGTCTCGGCGCGAAGACGGCGCATCTCCGCCTCGCTGTCGGAAAAGTCGAACACCCAGACGAGCGCGGCTCCGCCGGGGGAAACCTGGGGGTCCGCCAAGTGGCCGCGCAGCGCGAGGTTCTTGGCCGAACCGCGCGGGGTCGCCACCATCCGGAACGACGCGGCGCTCTTCTGCACGCGGCGGACGTGTTCGAGCAGCTGGCCGAGCTGTTCCGCCGGCAGGCCCCGGTCCCCGGCGTCGAGCTCGCTGAGGTATCCGGGCATCGCATCGAGCCCGAACCAGCCCGCCAGCCGGCTGGGTCCCTCGATCCGCCCGTCGGTGCGCACCAGCAGCGGCAATGCCGGGGATTCGTCGATCATCCGCGACAGCCGCCGCGAGGCGCGCTGTCCCTGCTCGGCCTTGCGGACCCGGCCGCGCGCCCACAGCACCGCCCAGCCCGCCGCCAGCGTCCACGCCGCGACCAGCAGGCCGATCAGGACAAGCGCGGTCTGCTCGAGGATCATGGGTCTACCGCTATGCGGGGGCGCGTTTCATGGCAAGCGGAGCGGGCGATTTGCTTGTGAACCGGCAGAAATACGTCGCCCCGGGTCGGGCCCGGGACGACTTATTGTTCGGCAATGTGCTTGGCGACACGAGGCCCCCGCCTGCGCGGGGGCGCCGCACTATCGCTAATTAGTAGCGATAGTGCTCCGGCTTGAACGGCCCTTCGGCGGAGACGCCGATGTAGGCTGCCTGCTTGTCGGACAGCTTCGTCAGCTTCACGCCCAGCTTGTCGAGGTGCAGCGCCGCGACCTTTTCGTCGAGGTGCTTGGGCAGCACGTAGACGCGGTTCTCGTAACTGTCGTTCTTGGTGAACAGCTCGATCTGGGCCAGCGTCTGGTTGGTGAAGCTGCTGCTCATCACGAAGCTCGGGTGGCCGGTGGCGCAGCCGAGATTGACCAGGCGGCCCTTGGCGAGGATCAGGATCTGCTTGCCGTCGGGGAACTCGACGAGGTCGGTGCCCGGCTTGATCTCCGTCCACTTGTAGTTCGAAAGCGCCGAGATCTGGATCTCGCTGTCGAAGTGGCCGATGTTGCAGACGATGCTCATCGGCTTCATCGCCTTCATGTGCTCGGCGGTGATGACGTCCTCGTTGCCGGTGGCGGTGACGAAGATGTCGCAGCGGGTGACCGCCTCTTCCATCGTCACGACCTCATAGCCTTCCATCGCCGCCTGCAGCGCGCAGATCGGGTCGACTTCGGTGACCATGACGCGCGCGCCGCCCTGGCGGAGCGAGGCGGCCGAGCCCTTGCCGACGTCGCCGAACCCGGCGACGCAGGCGACCTTGCCGGCGAGCATCACGTCAGTGGCGCGGCGGATCGCGTCGACGAGGCTTTCCTTGCAGCCATAGAGGTTGTCGAACTTCGACTTGGTGACGCTGTCGTTTACGTTGATCGCGGGGAACGGCAGCTTGCCGTCCTTGGCGATCTGGTAGAGCCGGTGGACGCCCGTCGTGGTCTCTTCCGAGACGCCCTTGATGTGCGCAACCGAAGCCGAAAGGTAGCCGGGCTTGCGCTTGAGAAACGCCTTCAATGCGCGGACGAACTCGATCTCCTCGGCATTCGAGGGCTCGAACAGCGGCTCACCCGCCTCGACCCGCGCGCCCCACAGCGCGAACATGGTGGCGTCGCCGCCGTCGTCGAGGATCATGTTGGCGGTGCGGCCGGTGCCATCGTCCCAGTCGAAGATCGAGCCGACATAGTCCCAGTAATCGGCCAGGCTCTCGCCCTTGATCGCGAACACCGGGATCCCGGCCGCGGCGATCGCGGCGGCGGCATGGTCCTGCGTCGAATAGATGTTGCAGGTCGCCCAGCGGACTTCGGCGCCCAGCGCGACCAGCGTCTCGATCAGCACCGCGGTCTGGATCGTCATGTGCAGCGAACCGGTGATCCGCGCACCCTTGAGCGGCTGCGACGCGCCGAATTCCTCGCGCAGGGCCATCAGGCCGGGCATTTCGGTTTCAGCGATGCGGATCTCGGCGCGGCCGAAATCGGCCAGGCTGAGATCGGCGACAACGTAATCCTTCTGGGCGTCGAGCGCGGTGGCCACGAGGCAATCTCCTGATGATCGGACGGCGCGGGGCTGCCACGCGCGAATGGCGCGGCCTTACCCGCTCGCCGTCGCCAAGGCAAATATAAAGAAAACTTTATATGGCTTGCGACAGGGCGCTGCAGATGCCGGTTGCACCCCTTCCCCGCGTGCCTATATCCGCAGGCGAGTTTACCCAGGAAAGGAATGCCCCATGACGATTGGCGTTGGCGATGCCCTCCCCGATGTGAAGCTGGTCAAGGCCACCGACCAGGGACCCGAAGCGGTCCAGGCGGCGGATTACTTCAAGGGCAAGAAGGTTGCCCTCTTCTCGGTCCCCGGTGCGTTTACCCCGACCTGCTCGGCCAAGCACTTGCCGGGTTTTGTCGAGAAGGCCGCCGAACTGAAGGCCAAGGGCGTCGACGAGATCGTCTGCACCGCGGTCAACGATCCGTTCGTGATGGGCGCGTGGGGCAAGGCCACCGGGTCGCCGGATGTGACCATGCTGGCCGACGGCAACGGCGACTTCGCCGAAGCGCTGGGCCTGACGATGGACGGCTCCGGTTTCGGCCTGGGCAAGCGCGGCCAGCGTTTCTCGATGATCGTCAACGACGGCAAGGTCGAGCAGCTCAACGTCGAGGCGCCCGGTGACTTCAAGGTCAGCTCGGCCGAACACATGCTGGGCCAGCTCTGAGCATGATTTGGGGGCAGCTGGCGATCAAGGCGGCGCTTTCGGGCGTCGTCATCGCCGCTGCCTCAGAACTCGCCCGGCGCAGCCCGGGCTGGGGCGGCCTGATCGCGAGCCTCCCTCTCGTATCGACGCTCGCGATCATCTGGCTGTGGCGCGACACGGGCGACGGCGCGCGCGTGGCCGATTTCGCACTGTCCTCGACGCTCTATGTCCTCGCTTCGCTTCCTGCGTTCGTGGTGATTGCCACGCTGCTGCGCAAGGGAGCCGCGTTTCCGCTATCGCTCGCCGCCTTTGCGGTGACCGGCTGGCTCGGGTATTGGCTGATGCAGGTCGCCGGCCGGCGTTTCGGCTGGCCAGTCTGAGCCCGCAATATCGCTGTCCTACATCATGCCGTTCGTGGCACGACGGGGTCGCTCCTTGACCCAGTGAAGCCCTGATCAAGGCCCTGTGCATTCGGCAGGCGCGCGAAGTGTTTTCTCGCGGCCGTGTAACCCGTCACCGGCGGGGCAAGATGCTGATATCTTGGGTGAATGCAGGGTGACACAGTGTCACCCTGTGTAACCTTGCCGGGTCAGGACGGCTCCCACAGTTCGATCGGGTTGCCTTCGGGATCGTGGATCCGGGCAAAGCTCCCGACTCCGTCCATCGTTTCCTCGCGCTCGATCGCGATGCCGGCTTCCCGCAAGGACGCCAGCAGCCCGGCCAGGTCACTGACCCGCAGGTTGATCATCGCCTGGCGGTCCGCCGCGAAGTAGTCGCTGTCCGCCTTGAACGGTTCGAACACCGTGGGCCCGGCCTGCTGAAACCAGACCCATTCGTTGCTCTGGCCGGTGTCGGGATCGACCCCGTAGCCGCCTCCGACACCAAGGTGCTTCTGGTACCACGCCTTCACCGCCGCAGGATCCTGCGCGCGGAAGAAATATCCCCCCATTCCCAGTACCGGCATCTTGGCCTCCGTTCGTTTGCGAGATCAGTAGCCCATCAGGCTCATCACTTCCTTGCGGCTGCGCGAATCGTCCAGGAAGCACCCGAGCAGCCGGCTCGTCACCATCCCGACACCCGGGGTACGAACCCCGCGCGCGGTCATGCAGGCGTGGCTTGCCTCGATCACCACCGCAACACCGTGCGGCTGGAGGTTGTCCCAGATGCACTGCGCCACCTCGGCGGTCAGCCGCTCCTGGATCTGCAGGCGGCGGGCATAGCCGTGGAGCACGCGGGCCAGCTTGGAGATGCCGACCACGCTGTTGCGCGGCATATAGGCGATCGCAGCCTTGCCGATGATCGGCGCCATGTGATGCTCGCAGTGCGACTGGAAGGGAATGTCCTTGAGCAGGACAAGCTCGTCGTATCCGCCCACTTCCTCGAACTGGCGGGATAGGTGGATGGCCGGGTCCTCGCCGTAGCCGAGGCAATATTCCTTCCACGCCCGCGCCACGCGCTTGGGCGTATCGAGCAAGCCTTCGCGGGTTGGTTCGTCGCCGGCCCAGCGGATCAGCGTGCGGATCGCATCCTGTACATCGTCGGGTACCGGAACCTTGCCCCGCTCGACATCCTCGTCGGGGCCAACCAGACTGCTCATACCCTGTGTCTCCCTAGCGCGGTCGGCGCAGGATCCTGCTGCTGAACAGCCCGCGCCGCCTGTAGAACCGCAGCATTTCCTCCGGCGCTTCCGGATCGAGAACTGCGTTGTCGGCGATTGCCTTTTCGGTTTCGCTCAATTCATGCAACTGGAATCTTTCGAGGCGGCGCCCTGATTGGTCCGCCGCGGCAATCATCCCGCACATGCTGCCTTGCCGTTCGATCAAGGCCTCGACATCCTCGACCCCGATCCCGCAGTGTTCGGCCAGGAGCGACAGGCGAAGTCGCCGGATCGTCGATCCGCATTCCGCGTTGCCGGGCCGGGTGCAGTCGATGAACACATCGCACTCGCTGTCGAGACCCAGCGAGCGATTGTTCATGTTGGACGAGCCAATCCGCAGGATCTCGTCATCGACGATCATCAGCTTGGAATGGACGTAGATGGGCGTTCCGGCCGCATTCCTGGGATAGTAGATGTTGAACCGCCCGGCACGGTCCTTCTCTCCGATCGCCCGGGCGAGCTGGATGCGGGCCCCGTCCATCGCGGCCTGCTCAAGCCAGCCGTCAGCGGTGATCGGATTGACAAGAACCACCTCGGGCGGGTCCGGCTCTTCCATGCGCAGGGCGATGGCCTCGGCGATCTTGCGCGAGGCGAAGTACTGGTTCTCGGCGTAAATGAACCGCTTGGCCCGGGCGATCTGCTCGAGGAACAGCGCCTCGACCTCGCGGACCTCGCCGATGGCGTTGTACTGCGAGCGGGTACGGGCGATGCCCACAGTCACGTCGCGGTATTCGGCGCGCAGCTTCTCGGGCCAGGGACTGGACTCCTGCGGCCGGCAGGGCTCGAGGTGTTGGCCGCCGGCCTGCTCCCAGCGGGTCCTGCCATAATCACCGAGAGCCTTGGCCGCCTCGCCCTCCAGCATCATCGTGCAGTCGTGCCAGGGGCCATAGAGCCGCCCGGTCGGTCGCCGTCGCCGGGGATCGTCCTCGATATGGTCGCGCGTGTCCCAGCGGTCACCGGCCATGTCGATCCCGCCGCACACCGCGAACTTGTCGTCGATCACCACGATCTTCTGGTGATGGCTGCACCCCAGCGGGTGGGCACTGTCGAGCTTGAAGTCGATTTGGGGATGCCGCCACCAGCGTATCAGGTCGAGCATCATCGAGCCGCGGAAGAAGGCCTTGAGCGCGCCGAAGTTCCACTTGAGCACGCGAATCTCGAGGTTCGGATTGCGGTTGGCGAGCCAGACTATGAACGAGCCGAGCCGAGCCGGCGGAACGTCCTTGCGTGGCAGGTTCCACCATCGCCGCCCTCGCCCGAGCTTGATCCGCGTGTCGAAATCCCACCCGATCAGCAGGATACGTTGCTTCGCACCGAGCATCGCATCGCGCATCAGCTCGAAGTACGGAGCGACATCGACCACCGCGTGGGCGCGGGTGGCGTGGGCGTAGCGCCAGACCGAGGGCGAGTCGGCGGGCAGTTCTTCTGGTGGCAGCGCCGTCATCCGTCCCCAAGCGGTAGGGTGCGGCCGGTCCATAGCATGATCGGACGCCCCCGTGTCGATTGCAAAGCCAAATGCCGCTCGCCCCGCATTGTTCCGCGAGGAAGACTTTACACCGCCCCGGCGGAGCGCCACGACGATCGTGATGGAGCGTGATCGCCTCGACCCCTTGCGCCGGATGGCCGGGCATATACCGGGCATGATGGCTGCGGGCCGATGGCTGCGGCGGCGGCTGGACCCGGAGCTGCGAACGATCGCCCGCCTGCGTGAGCGGCAGGGCGACGCGCTGTTCCAGCCCTTCCCCACGACCGCCGAGGATCGCTATCCCGATCTCTTCGCCGCACTGGCCGAGCGTCTCTCCGGCCTACCGCGCCCCCGCATTCTCTCGTTCGGCTGCGCGGACGGATCGGAGGTCCGTTCCCTTCGGCGGGTCATCCCCGGCGCCGAGATCGTGGGCATCGACATCAACCCCCGCGCCATCGCCGCAGCGCAGGATCGGCTGATCGCAGAGCCTGACCCGCTGACCAGCTTCCGCTGCGCACCCGCCGTCAATCCGGCGCGCGACGGGACGTTCGATGCGGTCTTGGCACTGGCCGTGTTCCGCCATGGCGAACTGGAGCGCGATCAGCCGGAAAGCTGTTCCGGCATCCTGCCGTTCGCACGCTTCGAACAGGGCGTGGCGATGCTCGACGAAGTGTTGCGCCCCGGCGGGATTCTCGCGCTGTGGAACGGGCATTTCCGCTTTGCCGATACGGCCTTGGCGGGGCGGTATTCGGCAGAAGCGCTGCCGTGGACCCGCAGCGATCCGCTTACGTTGCTGTACGGCCCCGATGATCGGAAGACCAATGGCGCTTATTCCGAGGTGTTTTTCACCAAGGCGCCGGCCGGGGGCACCGCCATCGGCTAACGACGGCGCAGCCTGGCCAGCATGGCCACCGCCTCGCTCTCCGGCCCGGCAGGGCGCCCGGCAAAGAGCCACAACGATCCGGTGACAGCGAGGAAGACCGCTCCCCCGGTGGCAACCAGAGCGGCCGCCTGCACGGCGTGCGCCGCGAATTCATGCGCGGGGACGAAGCCCGCTGCCACGATGGCGCAAATCGGGAGCATCGCTGCCGCACCCGCTGCAACGCGCCAGATTTCGCCAAGCTGGCGCAGGACGCTCACGCCCAGAATGCTGCGCACGAGGTGCAGATTGATCAGCATGCCGCCGACCAGTCCGACCGAGCGCCCGGCGATCAGCCCCATGACCGGCCCCATCGAAGTGGCGAACCCGATCGCAACGCCCGCCGCAAGGCAGGCCACGCGGCAGACCAGTCCGGAAAACTCGTAGATGAACACCGAACGGGTCCGTCCCACGGCGGAACCCAGCGGAATCATCGACCAGCCCAGCGACGAGATCGCCACGGACACGCCGAGCAGCCGTATCATCGGCACGGCTTCCAGCCACTTCTCGCCGATCAGCAAGGGGATGACGGCCTGCGCGCTCGCGGCCAGGCCGAACCCCGCGACGAGCGCAATCGCCGCCAGCAGTCCGCTGGACCGTCGATACGCCTCGCGCAGCCGGTCCGGCTCGTCGGCGATGCGGGCGAATGCGGGAAACATGGTGGTAGCGATCGGGGCGATCGTTTCGCGCGTGGCGAGGCCGGAAAGGTTGTCTGCCATCGTGAACAGCCCGACCGTCCGGGTCGGCGCAAACAGGCCAAGTGCAAGCGTGTCGATCCGGAAATTGAGCGTTCGCACAAGGAAGGAGAGAGTGAGCCAGACCGAATAGGCGAGCAGCCCGCGCCAACGCGCCAGAGTCAGGCGGGGACTATAGCGGATAAGCACATATGAGAGCGCGACTCCCCAGACTTCGGTGGCAATCGACCCGATCACGAGCGCCCAGTAGCTTCCAGTGTACCAGGCGACCAAGCCGGCCGCGACGACGCCCACCAGCTTCTGCGAAACGACGACGATGAACTCCCGTCGAAAGTCGAGTTTACGCTTGAACACGACCATGCGAGGGTTCGACAGCCCGGTCACCAGCGTGCCGGCCGCTATCGCCAGCAGAACCGGAACGAGCCGCGGGTCGCCGTAAATCGAGGCCACGGGCCACGCGGCCAAGGAAAGTATCAGCGTCAATCCCGCGCCGCGGAGCAGGCTGAGCGTGAAGGTCGTATGGTAATCCTCGTCGTCCGGTTCGGCCTTGTGGATCAGGGCCTGGGCTAACGACAACTCGGTTACGCCGGAAAGGATCGAACTGACCGCAACCGCAATTGCGACAAGGCCGAAGTCGGCAGGCATCAGGAGCCTCGCGAGCAGGAGCGTGCTCGCAAAACCCGTCAGCGCGACAAGAATCCGTGTCGCCGCGACCCACGCAGCGCCCTTGATGACGAGATGGCCCTGTCCGCTCATGCCCGGGCGCTGACCCCGGTAATTCGCCGGAACTGGCAGGCGATGGCAGACATGCAGACCCCTTGCGGCACGCTCGTACCAGTGCGCCTGCCGCGCTTACCGGCCATCGATGACCACCGCTACCGCAGATTGCAACCGTAGGGGCAAATCCTGTCCAGTCTCGACACGTCCCGACAATACTCTCTCGACATGGCGATGCGGTTCGCATCACACCTTGGCGGATGGGGGTATCGATGAACGACGAATCGGGCGCGGCCCGCACGGCCGCGCCGGCAGCGCACTTCGTGACGCTCGACGGTCTGCGCGGCGTCGCGGCTTTCGCCGTCCTGTTCTTTCATCGGCGCTGGTGGATCGCACCCGGCGCGCTCCACTTCGCCTACCTCGCGGTCGACTTCTTCTTCGTCCTGAGCGGCTTCGTGATCGCCCATGCCTACTGGAAGCGGCTGGCCGCGCGGCAGTTGTCTCTCCGCTCCTTCACACGGCTTCGCGCCGAGCGGCTTGGCCCGCTTGTCGCTGTCGGTGCGACCCTCGGCGTGATTGCGCAGATGCTGGCGGCGCTCGCCGCAGGACGAGGCGCTGATGATATAGCCGGGATCGTCGCAGCGTGGCCGCTGGCCCTCTCGCTTCTGCCGGTTCCCTGGTTCGACGATCCGTTCCTGATCAATGGGCCCTCGTGGTCGCTGTTCTTCGAGGTTGCCGGAAACCTCGTCTTCGCGGCGCTGGTTCCGGTCCTCGACCGCCGCCGGCTGATTTGGCTTACTGCGTCCGCAGTTGCCGGCCTCTTGGTTGTCGGCCTGGTTCACGGCGACATCTCTGTCGGCTTCAAATGGACGGACCTGCCGCTCGGCATGGTGCGGATGGCCGCGCCGTTCCTGATCGGCGCACTGATCCACCGCCTGTGGATCGAGGGCGCGTTACCCAGGATCAAGATCCCGGCATGGGTGCTGGCGCTGGTCCTGATCGCGAGCCTCGCGTTGGTCCCCCCGCTCGGAGCCGGGTGGACGCTGGCGTACCAGTTGCTCTGCGTCGTGCTCCTGTTCCCGGCGATCGTCGCGGCCGGGTTGCAGAACGAGCCAGGCCGGTTCACGCTTCCGGTCGCGAAGCTCGGGGCTGAACTGTCCTATCCCGTCTACATCCTGCACATGCCGCTGCTGGTGACGTTCACCGCCTGGCATGGCGAGTGGCCCTCGCACACCCGCCTGTTCCTGCTGGGCGAGGTTGCGGCCATCACGATTGCGGCAATTTTGGCCTCACGGTTGTTCGACATGCCGGTGCGCCGATGGCTGGCCCGGCGGCGCAAGCGCAGCGCGCCTGGCGCGCTCGTTGCCAGATGAGGCCACATACCAAAAGAGGCCCCCTTTGCAGGAGACCTCTTTTGGTATGTGGCGCGCCCGGAACGATTCGAACGTCCGACCCTCAGATTCGTAGTCCATATTGGATGCTTCCGGATGCGTCCGTGTATGTCTATGTTTCAATAGTTTATCTCTTACCAAAGTCCGGTATGTTCTTCATATGTTCGATAGTATTTGCCCTCAAATGTTACCTAAGGTAACAGGTGGCGGAAGCTCCGGGCAAGGATTTCACCGATGGCAACCAAGCTGACCGATGCCAAACTCCAGGGACTCAAAGCGCCTGAGAAAGGCCAGGCCGAGCACAGCGACAGCGACGTCCCCGGACTGCGTGTTCGGATCGGAGCTTCTGGTGCAAAGACGTTCATTCTCCGCAAACGCGTCGGGGAACGAATCCACAATATCACTGTCGGTCGCTACGGCCCTCGCTTTGGGCTAGCCGATGCCCGCAAGAAAGCGCGCTCGCTGATAAGCGATCTCGAGGCGGGCAAGGCAGCGCCTGCCCCCGCCCGGGTCTCCAGCACGAAAGCTGGCACGATCCGTTCGATGATGCCTGCATATCTTC
Organism: Novosphingobium sp. FW305-C-111; assembly: GCF_058783565.1. Taxonomy (NCBI): domain Bacteria; kingdom Pseudomonadati; phylum Pseudomonadota; class Alphaproteobacteria; order Sphingomonadales; family Sphingomonadaceae; genus Novosphingobium; species Novosphingobium sp. FW305-C-111. The sequence continues at coordinate 38,286 of NZ_JBYSYP010000005.1, read as the reverse complement.
GCAGCAAGGAAAAGCTCCGCTCCGCTCACGATCTCAAGAGCGTCGTCAACAAGTACATCCTGCCGGGGCTTGGAGACCGCTTCGCTGACAGCATTACCCGTGGTGAGATCAGCACTTTCATCGCAGAGATTGCCGAGACCCGCCCGACGCGCGCGCGAAACGTCCTTGCCCAACTGTCGGCATTTTACAGCTGGGCGCTACCGCAGCTCGACAACCTCGCCGCCAATCCCTGCCGCGATGCCGGTCGACCACCCAAGCCAGTAGCGCGCGATCGCGTGCTGACCGATCCCGAAATAGCTGGTCTCTGGAGGGTAGCAGACGGCGAGGCCCTGCCCTGGGGCCCGGCGCTCAAATTGTTGATGCTGACGGGGACCCGGCGCAGCGAGGTCTTTGAAGCCGACAGATCCGAAATCGATATCAAGGCCAAAGAATGGACCATTCCGGCCGAGAGAGCAAAGAATGGCCTTCCCCATATCGTACCGCTGTCGGCCGAGGCGCTGGCCGTCATTAAGGCCATCCCGGCAAGCGACGATAGCCCGAAGCTGTTTCCAGCGATGGGAAATCCGGAGAATGGCGCCAGCGGACACAGCAGAGCTCTAGCCAGGTTTCGCAAGTCACTCAACGAGACGTTGAAGCGCGAGCTTGCCGAGCGGTGGACGCTCCATGACATCCGCCGCACGGTTGCAACAGGCTTGCAGCGCCTGGGCGTTCGCTTCGAAGTGACCGAGGCCGTCCTCAATCACATCAGCGGCGCCAAGGGCGGGATCGCGGGGGTGTACCAGAGGCACAATTGGAAAGCGGAGAAGCGCATTGCGCTCGATGCGTGGGCGAAGCATCTCGCCGGTGTCGTCCGCAAATACGATACGGGCGCACCGCGCAAGGCTAGGACTGTGAAGGGGAAGATTGAGCCGCGATCGACGCAGGAGCGCCCTGCCCGGCAGAACTCGTCTTAGACAGCTGAACGACCTCTTGAATCCAGGCGTCTATTTCAGCTTCCACCGAGAACGCGCACTTCGGCTCCAGTGACCGCGATCGCGGAAAGGTCCTATCGCTCAAGCGCTGAGAGATAGCGGAGCGTTTGACCAACTCGAGCAATGACTCTCACGGCTGAAGCACGGGTTCGATTCCCCTGAGGGGTTACTTACCAACAAAATCAATGAGTTATAGGAACAGACGTCGCTTTCGTCGAATAATCATCAAATATGTTCATCTGGATGCGGCGGAGTATCGCTCGGTTTGATGCTGCAAAGTGCATACCTTCGCCTTCAGGGTAGAAGACTAATCAGGCCGACGCATCCGTTGTGTCCGGATGCGAATGCTCGCAGCAATGACCCGGTGGTAGCCTTCCGTAAATGGAACCTGCTTGGCGAACGAACTGCCGAGAAAGGCCCGAGCCATTTCCTCCGTCGGTTCGCGATGCACAATGACCCAGCCATTGGCCTCCAGTTCCATCAGTTGCTCATGGCTCAGGATCTCTTCGACCGATCGTGCCATATCGTCCGGCAACTCCCTTAGTTCAACGGACCACCCGATCATAACGCCGGTGCCGCAATCCGGGCCCCATAATTCATCACCTGTATTCCGCGCCTCATCGTCGATCCGCAGCCGACCGCCGTCGGCAAACGCGCTGACAGTAGACGTGTCGGAGTGATCGGCATTCTAGCAAGATGATGTCACACCTCCTGCCGGCACGCATGTGCTCTGCACTAGCTCCGCGGGAACTGTTGTACACTGAGCTATGTCAGCGCGCCAAACCACACGCGGGCATACCCGTATCGTCAGTCGGGTTGAGATGGAAAGTCGGTCCGCTGCGTCGCTTCATCAAGATCGGTGAGCTTCGGGCTGATCCCATCGCCCCCAGAACGAGTCCTCGCGAAGGTGGACGTGCCCCACCGCTCGGCACGTCACCGACTTCCAAGGAGCTTCGACGAGAGGAGGTTGAAGATGATAGCTAAACTGCTTTCCGCTACCGCGCTGGCGTGCCTCGCGACAATATCGTCGACAGCTTCGGCCCAATCAGGCTCCGGACAAAAAGCCCCAACGGCAAATCCCGCCCAGCCACAGTCGCAACCAAACCCGCCGTCATCCAAACCAGAGCAACAGCCGACAAGCAAGCAGCCGACGGCAGATCGGAGCAAGCTGATCGAGGAGGCTGTGACTGCCGTCCGGGAAACGCGCAACGCCGTTCGCGCGATCGACCAGAACAAGCCGGCTGACGCAATCTCCGCGCTAGAGCGCGCGACCGGCAAGCTCGAGATCGTTTTGGCCCGGACGCCCGATCTTGCGCTTGCTCCCATCGACGATGCAGTCATCACCTACGACGTCATCGGCACGGTGCAGGATGTCGAGAGGATTCGCGCTGCGGCGAAGGCGGCATTCGACCGGGGGCGCATGCAGGAAGCCAGGCGCTTGATGGACGGGTTGGCGAGCGAGACCGTGCTCAGCGTCACCAACATGCCGCTCGGCACATATCCCGCCGCTCTCAAAGAAGCGGCAGCACTGCTGCATCAGGGCAAGCCCCAGGATGCGAAGCGGGTGCTCGAGACGGCACTGAACACGTTCGTCGTTACGAGAACGATCATGCCGCTGCCGCTTGCACGAGCGCAGTCCGCAATCGAAGAAGGCCGCACGTTGATGGAGAAGTCCAACCGGACTGATGCTGAAAGCGTCAGGTTGGGCTCGCTTCTTGCTCGGGCGCGCGATCAACTGCGCCTCGGCCAGGCGCTTGGCTATGCGACCGAGAAGGAGATGAGCGATCTCGTTCGCGCCGTCGAGGACATGGAGCGGCGAACCAGCGGCAAGCAGCAGGCCAGAGGCATGGTCGAGCCGACCCGGCCGATGTTCGACGCGGCGAACAAGGCTAGCCAGCCACCGAAGTCGAACTAGGGATGCGGCTTGGAAGCGGCCGGAGCGAAAAACTCCGGCCACATTCCATATGGGCCGGCTGGCGGTGGGATGGTACGACCGTCCGGCTTGGCGGCGATGTAGCAGCCTAGCGGTAGCCGGACCAGTCAAGTGCCAGCGCGAGCTCGCGTGTCGAAGGCTGCACCAGCACTTGCCCGCCGACCTTGATCGTGAGGCTGGCGAGGCGACCACCCGGGGCCCATTCGAGTTGCGATCGCACCTCAGGGTAGGCGTCCCAGTCAACGAAACGATAAGGGACGCCCGCCCGATCGAGATAGCGCCGCATCATCATGGTGATGCCGCGCCAGCGGCTACCATAGACGATCACTTCGGCCGGGGCGCTCCTGCGCCCGCCATAGGCGTCGGCAGAGATGGCGCGCCCGGCGCAACCTTCACCTGGATCTCAAGAGGACCAAGGACCGGCACGATGACGGCGGTACTGAGCGGCGGCGCCACCTACTCCGGACCCTTTTTCCACGTCACGCGCGAGACGACCATCGACGAGCTGGGCCCGGTGTGGACAGGTTGGGGTCATCGCTGGCGGTGGCGCGGTTGGAGCTACTGGGGCCAAGCCGGAGCACCCTCACCCACTATACTGGTCGAGTGCTCGGCAACCTGAGCAGACCTGATGGCAAGATGCGTTGTCATTTCCGTTTGATCCGGCCGTCCTCCGGCATGGCGGGAGGTTGCGAAGGTTGCTGCCAGCTTCCCAGCAGCACGATCAGCGAAGCAACATTCCCGCCGACCTGAGCCGTCCGAGACAAATCGTAGCTGGATTTCGACCGTTCTGCGACGGAGCAGCGCCGTCGGCTGCGGCAGAGGTACTCAATCGCCTTGCCTTGTGGCGAAGGACACAAAGCCCGCCAAATACTGCTTCAGCCTGTTGCGCAGCTGCTCATCTGCCAGGACGCCCTCGTCGTCGAATACTTCGGCAGCGCGCCCGACCATAAGCCGGCCCTCGCACCACGGGCGCGTGCCCAGAGCACGCAGCACTCCCAGCCAGGCATCCTGCGATAGGATGGTGCCGAAGCCGCCAAGCGAGGCGCCGACCACAGCCACCGGCTTGCCGCCGAAAATCCGAGCGACGTCCTTGGGCGGCCGGCTCGCCCAGTCGATCGCGTTCTTGAATACGCCGGGGATCGAGCCATTGTATTCGGGCGTAAACAGCAGCAGGCCGTCGGCGGCGACGATCTGCTCCTTCAACGTCTCGACGGCGGTCGGGAGGCCTGTCGCCGCTTCATCGTCGCCGTTGTACAGCGGAATTCCGGCGATGCTGCCGGCGACGAGTTCGACATTCGCGGGCACAAGCTGTTGCGCGGCGCGCAGGAGCGCACTGTTGTAGGATCCTTGCCTCAGGCTTCCCGAAACTCCTAAAATCTGCGTCATTTTGTGTTCGCCATCGTGCTGCATCCGAGAACCGCATCGCGGTCGTAATGTCCTTTCATCGCCTCGCCCGCTTGCCAGTCGGTCTAGACGCCCAGCGGCGCGCGTGGGTTGATCTTCTTTCCAGTCGACCAATTCCGTACGAACTGCTCAAGCTGCTCGTCTCCGGAGGGCAGATCGACGAGAAGGCGCACGAGCTGATTGCCGCGGCTGCCATCGCGCCGGTGAAACCCCTTGCCCTTCACGCGGAGAACGCGGCCCGAGCTCGAACCCTTCGGAATTGTGAGTAGCACCGGTCCATCGACGGTCGGCACCTTGATCTTGGCGCCAAGGACCGCCTCATCGAGCCGGATCGGCAGGTCGAGCCGGACATCGTCCCCCTCCCGCGTGAAGAAGCGATGGGGTTGGATCTCGATGGTGATGGTAGCGTCACCGGGCGCTCCCATGCCGTTGTCGCCATGACCGGGAAGCCGCACCTGCGTACCGCTCTCCACTCCGACCGGCAGTTTGAGCTCGACCGTTCTGCCGTTGGCCAAGGTTACGCGTTGCGGCCTCAGGGCAGCCGCGTCCTCGAAACTGACGGCAAGCCGGTAGGCTATATCCGCCCCTCGTGCGGCCCTCGAGGAGCGCCCTTGCGCGCCTCCAAATGCCTGCGCCCCCGCACTCCCGAAGAAGCCCTCAATGATATCGGCGAAAGCATCCGGATCTCCGGAAAACTCGAAGGTTGCCGCCCCTGGACCGCCGCCGGTCCGGAAGCCACCACCCCTCCTGGCATAGGCCCCAGTGTCCTCGAAGCCACCGCCAAACCCGAAGGGGGCCCTGGGGTTACCGTTCTCGTCGATCTCACCCCGATCGAACTGCGCCCGCTTCTCCTTGTCGGTCAGCAAATCGTAAGCGGCGGTGACGGCCGAGAACTTCTCGGCCGCATCGGCATTTCCAGCGTTTCGGTCGGGATGCAACGACTTGGCCAGTTTGCGATAGGCCTTCTTGATCGTTGCCTCATCGGCGTCACGCGCGACGCCCAGGACTTCGTAGGGATTCGCCATGTTTCGCTCTAAAGCAAATTGAGAAGATTTGCTGCCGCAGAGCTGCGGCAGCGAGTGTAACGCCAATCGATGCACCTTGATCCGAAGATCGCGGCTGCTTGCTACATCGCCGGATCATTCGGCCTGCAGTCCCCGAATAGCTGTCTCGAGCTCCTGAAGGCCGTAAGGCTTCTTGATGATGATTGAGCCTTCGGGAGGCGCATGTCCGGCAGATGGGTTCGCATAACCGGTTGTCAACAGCACCGGCATCTGAGGCGTTCGCTTTTTCAGTTCATGGGCTAGATCGATACCGCTCATCCCTCCCGGCATCACGACATCGGAAAAGACGAGGTCAAAATTTGTGCCGTTTTCAAGCTTTTTCAGCGCGTCCTTTGCCGTGGACGCCCGCTGCACTTTGAGGCCCAGGCACTCGAGCATTTGCGTTGCCAAGTCGGCGACCTGGTCATTGTCTTCCACCAGGAGAACATACCTGTCTCCATTCGCCACCGGCCGGACGGACTGGATCGCCGCAGCATTCCGAGCCGAACTCCCCTCGGGCAGGGCTTTGGGCAGCAGCAGGGCGATCGTTGTCCCCTGCCCCGGCTCGCTGCGCACCGACACGGTGCCGCCGGATTGAGTCGCAAAGCCGAAGACCTGACTAAGGCCCAAGCCGGTTCCCTTGCCGACTGGCTTGGTCGTGAAGAAGGGATCAAACACCCGTTCGATATGCTCGGGAGAAATGCCGGAGCCGGTGTCTTCGACCTCGATCCGCACGAAATCGCCAGTGAGATTGCCACCCTCGGATGCCTCCTCCCGCGCGTTTCGCGCTCTTATCGAGAGGGTGCCCCCAGAAGGCATGGCGTCACGGGCGTTGACGGCAAGATTCAACAGCGCGAGCTCAAGCTGCGTGCGATCGGCGAAGACTGGCCAGAGATCATCTTCGAGATCGAAATTGATCGCGATGTTCTCGCGAACGGCCCCGCTGACGAGGATGTTCATGCCGTCGAGCAACGCCCGAAGATCGAGAACCTCGGGCGTCAGCGTCATGCGACGGGCGAAGGCAAGAAGTTGGCCCACCAGCGCCTGGCCCCGTTCGGCGGCCTGCCGCATGCCATCCATCAAACGCTCGTGTCTGTCCGGATCGGTCGTCCGGTCCAGCATGTCCAGCCCAGCCTTTATGACCTGGAGGAGATTGTTGAAGTCGTGGGCGAGCCCTCCAGTCAGCTGGCCGATCGCCTCGACCTTCTGTGACTGGCGCAGTGCCTTTTCCGCCTCTTCCCGGCGCCGCATCTCCTCTTCAAGGTCCCGGGTTCGCTCTTGGACTCGCTGTTCAAGCGAGTCCTTCAGGCGTCTGAGCTCTTCCTCCTGATGCATGCGCGCGAGAAGGTGCTCGCGGAACTGGTACTGTCTGCGGCGTGCGCGCAGGCTCGCTCCGAGCGTGCTGACGAGAGGCCCCGATCGAAGCGGGCGCTCCAGGAGAATGACGTTTTCGTATCCCCCGATCCTCGTCTCTGCCGACTTCGCGGGCGCGCGCCCGTTCGCCGTCACCAGAAGGACGGAGAGATCGGACCAGGGTGGCTGGCTCTTCAGAAAGTTTGCCAGCGCCGATACCTGCTTCGGCCGAGACAGGGCCTCCTCTGCGATGAGAAGCGCGCCGGCACCCTCCCCGATCGCCTTACAAAGCTCGTCGACCGTTTCGCAAAGGTGCGGGATCATGCCGGCGCCAGAAATGACTTTCGCGACGGCTGGCCCGTCGCGGCGCAACGGCGCCAATATCATGATTCGCTCTTCCCGGCTTTCAGCTTCCTGGGGCACGACCGTTCGCATCCGCTAACGAGCCGGGGCCGCCGACAAAAGTCGGCACGCCGGTAAGCACCCCCTGGAACGAGCGGATAGGTGGCCCAACATGCACGCCGGTGCTTGAGGTGAGGCTGTATTCCCTTATTGTTTTCTCATGAAAGCCGCTCCGGCTCTTGAGCACGGAAATCGCCTTGCGCACCTCTCCCTCGGCTTCGAAGTACCGGAGCACCACGACAGAATCCGCCATGAAGCTGAGGTCAATCGGTGCATGGGTTTCACCGACCAGCCCGTGCTGCGCCATGATCAGGATGGTCACCACGCCTTGATTGCCGAGATATGTGAGCAACTCGTGCATGTGCAGGATGAGCGCCTGCTCTTCGGGCATCGATGCGATGTAGCTGTTGAGGCTGTCGATCACCACGATGCGGACGCCGGCGGCGATGTGGCGCTGAACCCGGTCGACGAACTCGCCGGGCGACAGAGTGGTGGGGCTGAGATCGCACCAGGAAAGCCGCTTGTCTTCGATCGCGCCGGCGAGATCCATTCCCAGCCCCGCGGCGCGATCGGCAGCCGTGCGATAGCTCTCGTCGAAGGCGAAGAAAGCGGCCGATTCGCCGCGTTTCGCCGCTGCCAACGCGTACTGGATACCGAACGTCGACTTGCCGACGCCTGAGGGTCCCATGACAAGGGTGCTCGTCCCCCGCCGGAGGCCGCCGCCGAGAAGCTGATCGAGAGCCTCGACATCGCTCGATATGGAGTCGCTGGGGAACTCGGACGCGTATTCCGACGCCACAAGGCTGGGATAGACTTTGATCCCGCCCGTCTCGATGACATAGTCGTGAAAACCGCTTCGGAAATTCACGCCCCGCAGCTTGATCACCGACAGGCGCCGGCGGACCACGCCATACTCCATCCTGCGCTGCTCTAGGCTGAGGACGCCGTGCGCGACGCTGTGAAGCTGCAGTCCCGACGCTATCTCGGTAAGGTCGTCGATCGCGAGGACTGTGCAATCCCTTTCGGAGAAGTAGCGCTTCAGCGTGAGGATCTGACGCCGGTAACTGAACTGATCTTCGGCAAGCAGCCGCAGCTCGGTCAATGCGTCGATCACGAGGCGATCGGGCTTCACCTCATCGATCTTGTCCAGGATGACCTTGACGGTCTCGCCCAGCTCGACCTCGGATGGATGGAGCAGGGCCTGCTGCCGATCGGGATCGGCTTCCAACGGCGGCACATCAAGAATGGTGACGCCTTCTAGGGACCAGCCGTGGCTCGCAGCGCTTGAGCGAAGCTCTGCCTCCGTCTCGGACAGCGAGACAAAGAGGCTACGTTCGCCTTGCTGCGTTCCTTCGATCAGGAACTGCATCGCAAGCGTCGTCTTCCCGGAGCCCGGCGTTCCCTCGATCAAATAGAGCCGGCGCCGCTCGAGTCCCCCGAGCACGACGGCGTCAAGGCCGACGATGCCGGTTCCGGCAGTAGCGCCGATCACGGCCGCGCTCGCCGGCCGGAGTGGCGGCTGGCCGGCTTGCTAAATTGTTGCCTCCACAGGATTCGCATGGTGCGCATTGTCCATAGCCGTGTCACCGAGTCCATACCCCCGTACCCTCGTGGATGAAGTGGCGGCGAAGGTGCGGAAGCACGAGCCCCGCTTCGACCCATCACGCCAGCGTTGTGCCTGCGCCTTTTCAGCTCTCCTTGGGTTGGCTTGCCTGCTTCGCGCGTTCAAAAAGCTGCTCGATTCGGTCAAAGATTTGCCGGGCCGGTCGCTTCTCCCCGGTTTCGCGCTCAATCTCTTCCAGAGTATCGGAAAGTTCGTCGAGGTCCTTTTTGGTAGCGTAACCAAGCGCTCGGGTTAGTTCCAGCTGCTGACGCGCAGTGCTGATCAAGGACTTGATCCGATCGTTGTCGGCAGCGGATCGCGACCGTTTCGCAGCGAGCTGCTTGGCCTCATTCAAGGCCGCTTGCGCCCGCGTCATCGGCAGCGGAATGATCGTGTCGCGAACGACGATCGTGCTGAGGGCGGTAAGGAGCACTTCCTTCGCGTCCTGGGGCTTGTTCTTTGCAAGGAGCGCGGCTGCTTCCTTGATCGCATCGGGATAGGTCGCAAGCGGGAGGCTGCTGACGCTGATCACCGTCTCACTGGCCAGCCCATCAATAAGGTGTCTTGCCTCCTGTATACGGCCATCTTCGAGCGCCTCCTCCGCCTGCTCGCGCAGCGCCTTCACTTGATTGACATCCGCCAGAATGTTGTGCGTCACGACGTGCTGGTCGACCGGCGCGAGCGCCAGATCGGGACTACGAGCAAGAAGGATCTCAAGCTTCCCGGTGGCGCGTTCGAGCGCGGCGATGGCGTCATCCGGCTTTTTCTGATCGATCGCTGTGAGCGCCGTCTGGGTTTCCTGCAGGGCGGCCATCGCCTCCTGGAGCAACTTGCTGCTGTCTGCCGCCGTCCCCGCGCTGGCTGCCGCTGCGTCCTTCGCTTTTCCGGTCGCCGGGGCTCCCGTGCCGTTCCGATTTTGCTGATCCTTCGTCTCGTTATCGGAACAAGAAACCGCCCCGACGAGCGCAAGAGCTAGCAACGGTACTGATTTGGCTAGCGATCGCATCATGTGTCCTCCTTGCTGATTGGTGGCTCGAGACGGTTGTTCACTGCCGACCTGGTGCCGGAAGCATCAGCGGCTCCTTGAAGCGAACCACGTGACGCACCGAATTCTGGTCGATCACCAGAATGGCATCGAGGCCCGTTGTTCCTTCTTCGACATGCAGTTCCTGCGGCCGTCTGATTAGATGGTCGACTCCCTCGAGTGCGACCTCGAACAGATCATCTTTGTGGTCGTAAGTAATGCCGAACACCGGCAGCCATTCGGCTTCGATCTGATCGCCGAGATCGAGTGAGAGGACCTCGATTTCAGCACGAAGGCCTGTGAGGGCGTCGGTGACGCTATCGCAATAGGCCTTCCATTGGTCCTTAGGGATAGTTCTCATGGCGAGCTCCTCTTCGGGTAGTGGCTGCTGATTTGTTGGTTGCACTGACGGCGGTTCCAGGCACGCGCGCAGGCGCCGCGGTCCCACAGACAGAGGAGCCGGGCGCCACGCCCGGCCACCTGCCCGGTGGAGCTGGATGGCCTCTGTGGGGAGGCGAACGCCCGCAACTCGAGTCGGCTGTATCTGGCGCCCGCGATCGGGGAGGGAAGAAGTCAGGCTGGCGCGAAATCGGCCGTTCGCCTTGGCCAATCGGCCGATACTGTCCCGGTTCACACCACGTCCTTCGCCTCCAGAACTAAAGGGGTGCAGCCAGTCTGACATGCTGGCGCAGAGGTGCCCTGACTTAGATCAGGCAGATTCCTTCTCCTTGACGGCATCAATGTCTTGCAAAGTATCGATAGTGACATATGTCACACAGCATGACGGATGACACGTGGAGAGAGCACTTGAATCATGAACCAGGGGGCCGCACCAAGGCTGGCCGTAGGGGGCATCTGCAAGCTCCGGGTCATTGAACTGGCCGAGCGGCAGGAGCTTCCCGTGGCTGCAGGCAGCGGCCTCTTTCGGGTTCTCTCGGGTGTTCTCCAGACAAGCGTTATCGCCGAAGACGGCCGGCGGTGGATTAGTGCCTTCCACCTCGAGGGCGAATTGATATGGCTCGATCGGGCGAGTGTCCGCAGCCAGATCGCTGAGGCCCTCTGCCCTTCTTCGCTCGCAATCGTCGACGGCTCGATGATGCAAGCGCTGCTGAGCGACGACGACGCGATTTCGGCGGCCGCCCGCGGCTGGCTGCTTCGATCCTATTCAGTGTCCCACAGGTGGGGTTTCCTGCTCGCGCGATCGAACGCCGTCGAGAAGCTCTCGTTCTTCCTCATCGACATGATGAACCGCCTGGACGGCCGGTCCGACTTTTCGCTTCTGATGTCTCGCGCGGACATCGGCGACCATCTCGGGCTGACCAGTGAAACGGTCACGAGAACCTTCACGCACCTGCAGCGTAGTGGTTGCATCGCCGTCCGCGGAAAGGAAGTCTCGATCGTGGATCGTCCCCGCCTGTTGTTTCACGCCGGAGACATCGTTTCAACCTAGCGCGCCACATGTCTCGCATTTAGGGGAGGCCCGGGGTGCAGCGGAAGACTATTCAGTGCGCCAGCAGTAGAGGGATTGGACTTCCGAGCAACATGCCGCGCGTGACGCCTCCGAGCAGCCGCTCCCTGATCCGGGAGTGCCCGTAAGCGCCGAGGACGGCATAGACCGCACGCTCTTCTTGCAGCGCTTTCAGCAAGCGCTCGCAAACGGACCCGGTCCCTCTTTCGAGCGTGAGAACTTCGGACTGAACGCTATGCCGTGAAAGATAGGTAGAGGCCGCTGAGGCGGGGACCGCGACATTGCCGTCCGCCACGGTGAGAATGCGGACGCTCGAGGCCAGGCGCAGGAGCGGCACGGCGAGCCTTACCGCCTGGGCTGCTTCGAACGATCCATTCCAGGCGATCGCGGCGACACCCGAAGGAGCGAAGCCTCCTGACGCGTGTGGGACCGAAAGAACAGGGGCGCGGCTGTGGACGGCCAGGTCGCCGGCCAGCTCCAAAGATTGGTTCCACCGGTCTTCCTGCGAACCATGACCGAGGATGACGAGGTCGCTCAAGCGGGAATGATCCAGCAGAACGCTCGCTGGCGGTCCCTGGTCGCGCACCCATTCGGCATCGACGCCCGCCTCTGCGAGACGCGATGTGACTCGCGCCCGGCTGGCGTCTTGTTGTTCTTCGAGATTCGACAGGAGTTCGACGGAGGGATGGATTCCGCCCAAGGGATCCGTCACCACGAAAGCGGAGAAAGGTGCCGCCTGGACGCAAGTCAGGTGTGCTCCGAGTGCTTTTACCAGCGTCAGGGCTGCCTCGTAGCTAGCGGCCTGGCGGGCATCTTCGGCCACGTAGAGCATCACCGTTTTCATAGGACCCTCCAGATGGTTACGGCAGTCGCAGGTCATTTAAATCACGAGCCCGCAGCCATTGCTGATATAAGTCAGTACGGCCTCCGCCGCCGCCCCCTGGCGTAGCGATGTGTTGGGATGGGGCGTAGTCCATCGCAGTGCGGGGGGCGTGCCAACAGCAAGCCGGTCATACGCTGGAAGCGTGCTTTCGCTGTTCCGTATGATCCGCGATCCATTGTTCCAGTCCGTTCAAGCTGAAAAAGGGCGTGCGCGGATGATCCATCACCTGCGAAAAGAATTTCTCAACATACCACTTGCCTGCCGACTCGCCATGGATCGGCCCAAGGTGCGAGAGCACGGCAAAGAGGTATTCGCCTCTACTCGATCAACCGTGAAGGCGCGCGCTGAGGATGTCAGCAACGCGCGCGACCCCGTTCAGGCTAAACGATCAACCGGTCCCACGCGCCGTAACGGCTTCTTACCTGACCACGCCGGAAGCTGAGAGCCGCGATCAGAATGCCGGCGACCACGTTGGCGACCAGATGCTCTACGCTTGCATCGTAAGCGAAGGGCGTGACGCACAGGTACAGGCCCACGGGAATCAAGAGATAGCGGGCGGCTCTGGCGACCTCCGCAGCCGCGATCGAGACGACCGTGAGAATCAGCGAACCTGCCAGGTGGTCAGCGTTCGCCATCGTGCCATCGGCATCGAAGGTGAGCCGTGTGAACAGAAGCGAAAAGCCGATCGCCGCCGCTGCCGCAAGGTTCCAGGGAAGGTTCACGCCGCCCGAGAAGATGTCCCGAACGATCTCACCCGGGTTTCGCTCGAGCTCGTCTCGCTTCTCCTTGGGCGGATGGCCCTCGTCGGTGTCGCCGAACAAGAGGACACGAATGAAGCTCTTTCCGGCCCGCACACGTCGGCGCAGGAACTGGCATACGGCTACCAGTTCATCGAGCGAATAGGGGATTTGGATCAGCATCGCGGCCGCGCCAATGAGCGCGAGCGTGCTCCAGGTGCCGATCTCGATCGGCTGGATAATGATGAAGAAGATTGACACGATTCCTAGCGGCGCGATCATCAAACCGAACAGCAGGACGAGCCAAGGCATGGTCCGCCAGCGCGCCCGCGAGCCGACAATCCCGGTGAGAATTTCGAGCGCGTAAGTGTACCCCCCAAGCGCGGCATCAGACACCGGCCAGGCTTCCGAGACGTGGCTTGTGATGATCTCCTCGGTACCGTTCTGAGGGTCGTCCGGTCGCCCTTGGAAGAACGGCTCCCACACGTCAGAGACGTAGCCGAGCTGGTATGCGGCAAGGTAGCGGGAGACATAAAGGCCGATCAGTGCAAGTGCGATGATCGGAATGCGCTGCGTCCAACTCGAGGGGTTGAAGGTCCAGCCGGGGGGAACCTCAGGGCCCGCAACGCGGGCGAGATGCGAGGGCCCCGTCTCGGGCTTTGTGCCCACGGCGAAGCCAAAGATGAGCATCCCGACCAAGGTATCGGACAGGTAGGCGGTTGCATTCTCCGTCCACAACACGAAGGGCGCTGCCATGACCAGCGCCCCGATGGCCGCGGAAGCCCAGCGTGCCCAATGCGCATGCCAGCTGAGCGACAGGCCCGCAAAGACGATTAGCAGCACGCCCGAGATTATCTCGGTCCAGCGCAGGGCCGGCTCTGTAACGCCAATCAGGGGCGGCTGTGTGATGAGCCAAGTGCCCAACATGAGGTTCACGAAATGCGCCCAGCGCGTTTCGGTGTAGTCCCTTCGATAGCGCTCGTCGCTCTTTTGCCTGAGCTCTTCGGGGTGCTCGCCCAACGCGGCCGCTTCCTCCAGCTCCGCGGGCGGCCGCAGTCCGTTCTTCTTGTACCAGCCTAGCGGGTCGCGCTTCAGCGCCGCGATCATCCTGGGAAGCTCGTCCTTCAGCCTGTGTCGGGGGCGCCACCCGAGCAGCCTCTCGGCGCGGCTGATGTCCAAAGCATAGTGGTCGTCGGCGAGGCGAACCATGAACGGCTTGATGAACGGCTTCTCGCCTTGATCGATCGCGTCCGGCACCACGGGCTCGAGCTTCTCCTGTGCCCAGGCGCCGAGAGCGGCCACGGACTTGGGGAGCCGCAGCGTCGGCCAATCGTCAATGCCATGAACCAGATAGCCGATTTCGTCCTGCAGAGCGTCGTAGCCTAGCGCTTCTGGCTCGCCGATCAGGATTTCGGTCTCGGGCGGCAGCTCCTTGCGCCGTTCGACCGCTAGGCGGAAAGCCTCGAGCAGGTCATCGCGGTGAAGCATGGACTGACCCACCGTCGGTGAGCCGGAATAGAAATAGCTCTCGAAGTCCCGCTCGTAGATCCTGGCGATCTGATTGGCGAGCGTTGGGACCGCCGTTTCCTCGTCATACACGCCGGCGAAGCGCAGGATTGCGAACGGGATCGCTTTGTGCTCCTGACGGATGACCTCCTCTGCCAGAGCCTTGGACTGGGGGTAGGCCCAGCGCGGTTCTATCGGCCAGCTTTCGTCGATCCGTTCGTCGGGCCGGCACGGGGCATGTACGAGGATTGTGCTCGAATAGACGAACTGCTCGACCTCGAAGCTCTGCAACGCTCGCAGCAGACGCCGCGTGCCCTCGACGTTCACCGTGCGGTAGAGAGGATGTTCCTCGCCGGTGAAGTCGAAATAGGCGGCGAGGTGGATGACTGAAGCGACGCGCGCTCCAAAGCGTTCCCGGACGTGGCTGAGGGCGTCGTCAACGGACTGATCAGAGGCAAGATCGACGGTGACGAGCGGAAAGGAATCGCCTTTGCCCGCTCGGTCTAACCCAACAACGCGATATTCAGCTTCGAAGGCCGCGGCGAGCGAGCGTCCGAGATTGCCCGCAGCACCCGTGATGATGAGCAGTGGTTTTTCCATCGCACCCGTTCAATCCAATTTTTGGCGGTTACGCCGAACGAAAGCCTAAGTTCCCTGGACGCGGTGACGCCGCGTGGCGTGGTTCGTCGTCTGGAGAATGAACAATCCGTGCGGTGCGCGTTTAGGCGTCATGCTGCACCATCTGCTGATCGACGCACTCGTGCTCATTCTCGCCTCGCTGGCAATCGTCGCGCTGTTCACAAGGCTGCGGGTGTCGCCGATCGTCGGCTATCTGATCGCAGGCATAGTGGTTGGTCCGCATGTCCTGAACCTTGTCGAGGCGAGCGAGGGGTCTCGCTTTTTAGGCGAGCTCGGCATTGCCGCCCTGATGTTTGTCATTGGCTTCGACTTTTCATGGCCGCGGATCGTGGCAGCGAAGCGGCTGGTCTTCGTAGTCGGGTTGCTTCAGGTCGTGCTGACAACCCTCGTCGTCGCGGCAGCAGCTCTGATCGTGGGCGTGCCTCTCCCCGGTGCGCTGCTGCTCGGATTCGCGCTGGCGCACTCGTCGACAGGGATCATCCACAAGCAGCTGCTCGACCAGGACGAGGTCGCCGCTCCTCACGGAATCTCGACGACAGGCATACTACTGTTCCAGGACCTGGCGGCGCTTCCGGTGCTCCTGATGATCGGCGAACTCGCATCCGGCGGCGAGCTCGAAGCGGGCCCGGCATTGCTGCGCACGGCCGGCGTCGTGGTCATTTTCCTGGCGGTTGCCTTATTTGCCCGGCGCACGGTCGGCCAGCTCTTCGACTGGATAGCGAGAACAGAATCGAACGAGCCGATCATGCTCGCGGCTTTTGCCCTCATCGTTGGCGTCGCTCTTCTGGCCGAATCGGTCGGTCTGTCGCTCGCGATTGCCGCTTTCATGGTCGGCCTTGTCCTGTCCGAAAGCGACTACCGTCATCACCTCGCCGATGAGCTTCGGCCATTCCGCGACCTTTTTCTTGGACTCTTTTTCCTCACGATAGGCATGAGCGTTGACTGGACGGTGGTCCTCACCGAGCCAGCCGTGACCATCGGCGCGCTGCTCCTGCTCTTGGTCGTCAAACTGATCATCGTGTTCATGATCGTGCGCTTTGGTGGAGCGGATCGCGGGATCGCGCTGCGCACGGCCGTCATCCTTGCGCATGGGGGCGAGCTCTCGTTGCTCATCCTCACCCAGGCGATCGACGGCGGCCTGTTGCCGACGAACGTGGCCGAGGCGGCGTTGGCGGGAACAGCAGCCAGCATATTGCTGGCACCCATGTTGATCCAGTTCAACCAGCGGATCGCCCTTGGCGCCCTTTCAAGTTCCGCCTTCCATCCAGATGAGCCGGCCAACGACCGCTCCAGCGGCGGCATACAGCCCGGCCTTCGCGGTCATGTCATCCTGGCGGGATGCGGCCCCGTCGGTCGCCTTATCTGCACCGTTCTCGAGGCGAACCGAGTGCCTTATCTGGCGATCGAAAGAGACGTGGAACGCTTGCGGCTCGCCCAGCGAGAGGGGCATCGAGTCATGTTCGGGGACGCTACCCGTCGCGGCGTACTCGAAACTGCAGGCATCAAGGATGCTGGTGCCGTCGTCGCCCTGTTGAACAGCCCACCCCGGATCGAGCATCTCGTGCGCCAGGCGCGGCACCTCAACCCCTCCATCCCCATTCTCGTCAGCACTAGGGACGACCGGGGGCTGACTCCTATCGTGAAGGCAGGCGCCACGCACATATTTCCCGAGAACCATGCGGCAGGACTTGCGTTGGCAGTGCAGACGTTTGTGGTGCTGGGCGTTCCTCCGGGTGATGCGCTCGCCCGCGTTCGAGCGGCGCGAGTCCAGCTGAACCCCGAACTGCGGGCGCTGCCGGAGTGAAGACAGTGCCGCGAGCGGATCAGTAAGACAAACAGCAACGAGGAGCTTCCATGCAAGTCCGGGATCTATTGCTTCAATTGACGACCTATCCTGTGCCCACGCCGGATTGGGCGATCGAAGCGGCTGTGGCGATCGCAGGATTGTTCGATGCACGCGTGTCGGGCGCCGTTTGCAAGGTCAAGATGCCGGCGGTTTCCAATTTTCTCGCTGACGCGCTGGTCGATGCCAATGAAGCGATCGCTGCCGCGAACAAGAAAAGCGAGGACAACGCACAAAACCTGCTGTCTCGATTCAGAGAACTTGTACCCCCGCAGCACTGCGGCGAGGAGCTGAAGATCGATTGCGGGGCCATGGTGTCCTCCCTCGATATCGCCGCGCAAGCAAGGGTCGCCGACATGACCATCATTCCGAACTATGGCCATACGGGTCCGATTGCCGAGGACCTGGTGTTCGACTCCGGGCGGCCGGTCCTGCTTCTGCCCGTATCCGAGGGCGCCCCAAAGCCGAGTTTCGATCATGTTGTCGTTGGATGGGATGGAGGCCGCGCAGCTGCGCGGGCGCTAGCCGATGCGCTGCCGATCTGCGCTCGAGCCGCTTCCGTCAAGGTCGTGACGATTACTGGCGACAAGGCGCTCGACCGTGACATTCAAGACGGCCTCAGGCGCCACCTCAAGGCGCATGCCATCGAGGCGGACCTAATCGAGCGCCCGGCAGCGGGTGCTGACGCCGGATCGGCGCTCCTCGAGTTCTGCCGAAGCTCAGGAGCCGGGCTGCTGGTGATGGGAGCGTATGGCCATTCCCAGCTGCGGGAATTTATCTTGGGCGGCGCAACGAGGACCGTCGTGGCGGAGGCGGACTTGCCCGTCCTTATGGCACACTGATGCAAGCCAACCGTTTGCCGCTACGCTGAGGATCGGCCGCCTGCACCCCCAAATGCTCCAAGGCGCGCCGGCGCCCCGCTCGCCGTCAGAGCAATGGGCTGAACAGCCGGGCGATGTTCTCGGCCGTCTTCACGGCCAGGCCGCGGCGTTTCCACTCATCCGGCATGAGCTGAGTGCTCTGCTGCATGCGCCATGCTTCGAGCGTTCGAAGAGCGGTTGCCGCCTCCTGATCATAGAGCACGAGGCTGATCTCGGAGTTGAGCGCGAAGGAGCGCATGTCGACATTGCTGGAGCCTACCACGGCGACGGTGCCGTCGATGCTCATGTGCTTGGCATGGAGAAAGCCCGGCTGGTAGAGGTGGATCGCAGCGCCGGCCCTGAGCAGCTCGGCGTAATACGACCGCTGCGCCAGGTGAACCAGCGGATGGTCAGACCGGCCGGACAGCAGGAGATGAACCTCAGCGCCGCGGAGAACCGCAACTTGTAGTGCCTGAAGCAGCGGCTCGCTCGGAACAAAGTAGGGTGTCGAAATCACCACCCGTTCTCTGGCCGAGTGGATGAGCGCGACAAAGAGCTCGTCAATCCCGCCCGCCTCGAGGTCGGGACCACTCGGCAAGACCTGGGCGAGACTCGTACCGACCTCTTCCTGAGCAGGATAAAGCACGGTTTCGGCAAGCTCCGTCTCGGTTTCGAGGTACCAGTCCGCCACGAATACCGCCTGCAGTTCGCCGACGACGGGCCCCCGGACGCGAACCATCAATTCGTGATTTGGCCAACCAAAGCCATGCTCGGCATCGATGACGTTCTGGGACCCTGTATAGCCGATGCGACCATCGATCACGACGATCTTGCGATGGTTGCGAAGATCGATCCGGGTCGTCCGCCCTAGCACGCGGATCGGCAGGATACGGTGCACCTCAATCCCGCGGGGTCGCAGCCGCGCCACTATGGCGTGAGCCCATTGCCGCGAGCCGACGGCATCGATTAGCAGGCGGCAGGTCACTCCGCGCGCCGCGGCCCTGACCAGCGCCGACATGATCCGATCCCCCGTCCCATCCGTCGAGAAGATATAGAACAGCAGGTGGACCTGATCCCGCGCGCCATCGATGTCCTTGACGAGCCTGTTGATGGTGTCGTCATAATCGGTCAGGAAATCGACAGCATTGCCCTCGAGCAGCGGCATCCTGCCGATGCCCCTGATCAAGGCGACCGCGGACGCTTGCGCCGGCAACAGCTCAGGTGGCCGGGCGGCGCATTCAATCCGCGCGATGGCCCTTTCGATGACCGGCCCCAGCTGCGCGACCCGCTGTCGGCGCCAGCGGGGATGAACCGGGCGGCCGATGGCGAGATAGAGGGCCAGCGCAACCCAGGGAGCGACGAAGAAGAGAAGCAGCCAACTTTGTGTCGCCGTCGGCGAACGTCTGAAGGGAACGATGACGAGCGCTCCAAGGCGAATGGCCCAGGTTGCTGCGAGGAGCAACCACTCCCAAAGGTGGCCAGTCACGACTCCTTCCGCGAGCAGGCGCGCAGCATTACGGTCCCAGCCGGGCAGAGCGCTCCCGGCCCGCGCCGATGCTTTCGCCGTTCAGCTTCCTTGCCGCGCGAGACGGCCCTAAGCTCAAGTGGCAGAGTGCCGCAGCGCTCAGCCTTCCAGCAAAGCACGAAGCATCCACGCGTTCTTCTCATGAGCGCCAATGCGCTGCGTTAGAAGGTCCGCGGTCGCTTCGTCGTTCGCGGAGTCAGCGGTGGGAAAGAGCTTGCGCGCCGTGCGAGCCGTGGTCTCATGCCCTTCCGCCAGGATACGGATCATTTCCTCTGCTTTCGGTGGCAGCTCTGGCGCGTCAGGCAGCGAGCTCAGCGAGCCGAACTGCGCATAGGACCCGGGAGCGGGACAGCCCAGCGCTCTTATTCTTTCGGCGATGGGATCGACTGCGTTCCACAGCTCGGTGTATTGCGTCATGAACATCGCATGGAGGCTGTTGAACATCGGCCCGGTGACGTTCCAGTGGAAGTTGTGAGTGGTGAGATACAACGTGTAAGTGTCCGCCAGCAGATGCCCAAGCCCATCGACGATGGCGGCTTGGTCTTCAGGGCTAATCCCGATGTTCCTCGTCACAGTTTGCGCGTCTTGCATAGTGGTCTCCAAAGATGATGCAGGCACCGATGGGCGGCGAGCGTAGCTCGGGGGGCCGAGCGATCTCACCCATGCCCGTGATGCCGGTCTCTGTGTTGGGCTGCTCCAAGTGCGAGCCCGCTTTCCGGCATGGGCAATGCGGCGCAGATGGAGAAGTTCCCGGCAGGAGTTTAGTCTTCAACGATCCTGTAGGACTTGACCTAGATCAGACATTTCGCATCGCGGGGCCTAGCCTGGCCTCGTGTCCAGACATCTTGCCGCGGGCGTCGATCAGGTCGTGCGATCGGCGATCCCACGCTTGCCGCAAGCTAGGAAGCGTGGCGCGCAATCTCGGGCACTCCGAATTTTTTAAGCGCCTGACATTGCTCAGCGCCGGACGCGGTGCCGTCACTAATTCTTCACGCGCGGGGGAGCCTCAACCGCCGGGTTATCACCCCGGCGCTTAGAAGAAAGGACCCAACCCATGTCTATCTTCAAGACTGATGACAAGACGCGCACCGACGACAAGATCCAGAAGGATGTCGAGAGTGAAATCAAATATGATCCCTCGATCGTGCACGATGAGAACATCGCGGTTAAAGTGAAGGATGGCGTCGTCACTCTGACGGGGGTGACGAACACCTACATGGATTCCTACTACGCCGAGAAGGCAACGAAACGTGTCGCCGGCGTCAGGGCGGTCGCGAACGACATTGAGGTCAAGCTGTCGAGCGACCGTCTCGACCCGGAAATCGCGGAGGATGCGGTCAAAGCCATCCAGCGCGAACTCCCCTACTGCGCGGACAAGGTGAAGGCGACCGTCAAGAACGGGCTCATCACCCTCGAGGGCGAAGTGGAATGGAACTTCCAGAAGGAATGGGCAGCGCGCGGCGTGCGATCGATCAGGGGCGTGAAAGGCGTCACCAACCTCATCCGGGTAAAGCCGCGGGTCAGCCCGACCGAGGTCAAAAGGAAGATCGAGGACGCGCTTGTCCGCAGCGCCCAAGTGGATGCGCAGCACATCACCGTTGAGACCGACGGCGGAAAGATCACGCTCAAGGGCACCGTGAAATCGTGGGCCGAGCGGCGCGAAGCCGAACGCTCGGCCTGGGCCGCGCCCGGGGTGACGAGCGTCGATAATCACATCACGATCGTGCCCTAGGCGAGAGGGGGACTCGTCGCTTCCAGGACGGCGAGCCCCCTCTCCAGCCTCCGCGAGACGAGGTCATGCTTGTCGCCGAGGGTTGTAACCCGGCGTGTTGCCTTGGGAGGGCGCCATATCGCCGCTTGCAGCTAGCGACGGGCCAATATGCGGCTCACCTCAAACCGCGTGCCGCCGCCTTGGGCTGCTCCGCCATTACACAACTCGACGATCATTCGTGCCTCGATCACCCGAGCAAGCTTGTCGCTGGACCTCGGCTGATCCATCAGCCGCACGCCGGGGCCGCGGAACAGTTGACGGTAGAGACGCCAGTAATGCCGCCATTCTGAGCTGCCCTCCCCGGTGGTGACGGTCACATGTCCCGACTTGATCGGCATGTAGGCGACGCTTCTCTGCAGCCGCGCCTCTCGAAGGACAAAACAGCTTTCGCCTCTCTCGGCGGCAAGTTCGGCAGAGCGCCTGAGCATCATGTTACGGACGGTGTCGCTGCTCCAGCTGTTGGGCGCCAAACCGCGGAACTCGAAGGTCCGCGGTCCTTGTGCCTCGATCTCGACGATCGGCAATCCGCCGCGCGCGGCGGGGGCGGCAATAGCGACTTGCGCAGCGGCGACGGCCGAAAGGAAAAGCACTGTTCGCATCGCCCTCTCCTGCCGAGGTGGTCGCATAGCTATCCTGTGTTGCTGCGCGCGCCCTGACATGAGTCAGCAAACGCCGGCGCGCCGTCATCGCTCCACTCGCTGCAGAGGAACGCGATCAGCCAGTCGAGCTCTCTCAGGCAGCAAGCCGCGGGCCCACCAGCTCATAGGTATGTCGGCCGATCACGCGCTCCTCATCAGTGGGAACGACCTCGACGCGGATTGGACTCTCGGCATCTGAAACCACCGCCGAGCCTTCAGCATTAGCCTTCTCGTCGAGAGTGACACCCATCCACTCCATCCGCCGGCAGATCCGTTCACGGAGCGCGGGGACGTTCTCCCCGATGCCGCCGGTGAAAACCAGCCGGTCCAATCCGCCGAGTGTGGCCGCCAGCGCTGCGATGTGACGCACCACGTGGAAGGCGAACAGGTCGAGCGCTTTCCGAGCCTCCGGCGCTTCGGAGGCAAGCAGGGTCCGCGCATCCGCCGCGATGCCGGACACGCCAAGCATCCCACACTCGTTGTAGAGGAAGTGCTCCAGCTCATCGACCGTGAAGCGTTTCTTGCGAAGCAGCCACAGGAGAATGCCCGGGTCGATCGCACCGGGACGAGTCGCCATCACCAGTCCCCCCAGCGCGGAAAAGCCCATGGTCGTATCGACGCTCTTCAGCCCGTGCATGGCGCAAAGGCTGGCTCCTTGTCCAAGGTGTGCGACAATGATGCGGTCGCGCTCGGCACCGTCGCTCCGACTTGAAAGGGCTTCCGCCACGGCTTCATAGGAAAGGCCGTGGAAGCCGAAGCGGCGCACGCCCTCATATTCCGATGCTCGCGGAACTGCGTAGCGAAGCGCCGGCAGATCAATCGTGCTGTGGAAGGCGGTATCGAAGCAGGCGACCTGAGGGGTTCTGGGAAAGCGTTCACGCAACAGTTTGATGGGCAGGAGGCAGGCCAGCTGCCCCGGCGCCAGGACGGCCAGCTCGGCGAGCTCTTCGAGCACTTCCTCGTCGACCAGGACCGGATCGATGAACCGCGAGCCGCCATGCAGGACCAGATGCCCGATCCCACGCAACGGCGTCGACAGATGATGCTGGATCCAGTCGAGCAGCCGGAGAATGAGCGTTTCGTGCGCAGCAGGCTGCCACTGGTCCCTCGCTACACGCGTGCCGAGCGGGCCATCCACCTTCAATTGCGGGAAACCCTGGAACTCGTCGAGCGAGCCGCGCAGCAGCTCCTGCAGTTCGGGCCGCGTCCGAAAGAGCGCGAACTTGATGTTCGAGGAGCCGATGTTGAGCGCCAGGATCATCGCATCGATCTACCCTGCGGCGTTTGCCATCACCTTAACGCCTGGTCGACCGCGCCCGGCTGCCGCTTCTGTTGCCGCGTTCGCTTGAATGTGCCTCACCAACTTCGCTGACGCAAAACCGTCAAGCCCCAAACATAGCTCCCATTTCCGCCCACGAGCTGACACAGGTCAGCGCCCCTGCAGGAACAATGACTAGCCTTGGCCGAGCTACGTCCGCTTCGGAAGGCACCTGTCACTGTCTTGCCGGCAGCGAACCCGAAGGCTTTGGAGCTGCTTAATGCGCCGAACACGCGCCCTCCCTCATCGCCGAGCCTGTCGCGCCCGGCGCTGCGCGAGCTATCCGCACGACATGAGCCAACCTTGAGGCGCACCTCTCAATTATGGAGCGGTTTAGGGCACCTGATGCCGAATGTGGTGTTTGATCAGCGTCTGGCTGTGCCTTCGCGCAAAGGCACACGCACAGATCAAGAATCGATAAGGAGCTAGCGATGAATCTTGAAAAGTTCACCGATCGCGCCAAGGGCTTCCTTCAATCGGCCCAAACCGTTGCGATCCGAATGAATCATCAGCGGATCGCCCCCGAGCATCTGCTGAAGGCGCTGCTTGAAGACGAACAGGGCATGGCGTCGGGGCTCATCCAAGCGTCGGGTGGCGATGCCAGGGCGGCGCTGCGTGAAACGGATATCGCGCTTGGCAAGCACCCGCAGGTTTCGGGCGGGGGCGCGCAGCAACCGCCCGGGCTCGACAACGATGCCGTCCGGGTCCTCGATCAGGCTGAGCAGATCGCTCAAAAGGCGGGCGACAGCTACGTCACCGTGGAGCGGCTGCTCCTGGCGCTCACGCTTGCCTCCACCACTGCGGCCGGCAAGGCGCTCGCGAGTGCCGGATTGAAGGCCGATGCTCTGAACGCCGCCATCGAGCAGCTGCGCGGCGGTCGTACCGCCGATACGCCGGGCGCCGAGGATCGGTATGATGCCCTCAAGAAGTTCGCGCGCGACCTCACCCAGGCTGCGCGTGGCGGCAAACTCGACCCGGTCATCGGTCGAGACGAGGAGATTCGGCGCACTGTCCAGATCCTCGCTCGCCGCACGAAGAACAACCCGGTGCTGATCGGCGATCCCGGTGTGGGGAAGACGGCAATCGCGGAAGGCCTCGCGCTGCGGATCGCCAACGGCGACGTCCCGGATTCGCTGAAGGATCGCCGGCTGATGGCGCTCGACATGGGCGCGCTTATCGCGGGCGCCAAATATCGCGGCGAATTCGAGGAGCGACTGAAGGGCGTGCTCGACGAGGTAAAGCAAGCCAAAGGCGAGGTCATCCTGTTCATCGACGAGATGCACACGCTGGTCGGCGCTGGCAAGGGCGAAGGCGCTATGGATGCCTCCAACCTCCTGAAGCCGGCGCTCGCTCGGGGCGAGCTGCATTGCATCGGCGCGACCACGCTCGATGAATATCGCAAGCACGTCGAGAAGGATGCGGCTTTGCAGCGGCGTTTCCAACCGGTGTTCGTGGGCGAGCCGACGGTCGAGGACACGATCTCGATCCTGCGCGGTCTCAAGGAGAAGTATGAGTTGCACCACGGCGTGCGGATCACGGACGGGGCGATCGTCGCGTCCGCCACGCTCTCCCATCGCTACATCAGCGATCGATTCCTGCCCGACAAGGCCATCGACCTGATGGACGAGGCGGCAAGCCGCATCCGCATGGAAGTCGAATCCAAGCCCGAGGAGATCGAAATCCTCGATCGCCGCGTCATTCAGATGAAGATCGAGCGCGAGGCGCTCAAGAAGGAGAGCGACGCGGCATCTAAGGACCGGCTGAGCCATCTCGAGCACGAGCTGGCGCAGCTCGAGCAGCAGGCCGCAGAGCTGACCCAGCGGTGGCAGGCCGAGCGCGAGAAGATCCAGTCGGAAGCGAAGCTCAAGGAGCAGCTCGACCAGGCCCGTCTGGAGCTCGATCAGGCGCAGCGGTCGGGCGATCTCGCGAAGGCCGGCGAGCTTGCCTACGGCCGCATCCCGCAACTCGAAAAGCAGCTCGAGGAGGCTCAGGCGGCCAGTCAGGGCGCGATGCTGCGCGAGGAAGTGACCGCCGAGGATATTGCCGCGGTGGTATCGCGCTGGACGGGTATTCCGGTCGACAAGATGCTCGAAGGCGAGCGCGAGAAGTTGCTCCACATGGAGGACGAGATCGGGAAGCGCGTAATTGGCCAGGAGCAGGCGGTGCAAGCCGTGTCGCGCGCGATCCGCCGCGCCCGCGCCGGGCTGCAGGATCCGAACAGACCGATGGGCTCGTTCCTGTTCCTCGGTCCGACGGGCGTCGGCAAGACCGAGCTCACCAAGTCCCTGGCCGAGTTCCTGTTCGACGATTCGCAGGCGATGGTCCGAATCGACATGTCCGAGTTCATGGAGAAGCACTCGGTCGCGCGCCTGATCGGCGCACCGCCCGGCTATGTCGGCTACGAGGAAGGCGGCGTGCTGACAGAGGCGGTTCGCCGG
Organism: Novosphingobium sp. FW305-C-111; assembly: GCF_058783565.1. NCBI lineage: Bacteria > Pseudomonadati > Pseudomonadota > Alphaproteobacteria > Sphingomonadales > Sphingomonadaceae > Novosphingobium > Novosphingobium sp. FW305-C-111. The sequence goes on along the minus strand of NZ_JBYSYP010000005.1, from coordinate 12,927 downwards.
CGGCCCTACCAGGTGGTGCTGTTCGACGAGGTGGAAAAGGCGCACAACGACGTCTTCAACGTGCTGCTTCAGGTTCTCGATGACGGCCGGCTAACCGATGGCCAGGGACATACGGTCGATTTCGCCAACACTATCATCATCCTCACCTCGAACCTCGGCAGCCAGTTCCTTTCGAATCTCACCGATGACCAGCAGGTCGAGTCCGTCGAGCCGCAGGTGATGGAGATCGTTCGTGCCCATTTCCGGCCGGAGTTCCTGAACCGGCTTGACGAGATCATCCTGTTCCACCGCCTCAGCCAGGAGCACATGGCGCCGATCGTCGACATTCAGGTCGCGAGGATCCAGAGCCTGCTCAAGGATCGCAAGGTCCGGCTCGAGCTGACCGATGGAGCGCGGGCATGGCTCGGCCGCGTCGGGTATGATCCCGTCTACGGGGCGAGGCCGCTGAAGCGAGCCATTCAGAGGTACCTGCAGGACCCACTGTCGGAGCTTCTTCTGCGCGGCGTGGTGCCTGATGGATCGACCGTCAGGGTCGAAGAGGCGGATGGTGAGCTCAGATTGGTGCCTCAGAACGGCCAGGCAGCCGAACAACCGCAAGCTCAGGCGGCCTGACCACACAGGGTCATGGCAGCCCAGCGCTGCCATGACCCTTTGAGGGATCCGGCCTTCCCCAGGAGAGCAAAATGCCCGTTCAGCGAAAAATCATTTGTCCGCACTGCGATGCGATCAACAAGGTTCCTGGCGATCGCCCCGCCCAGAAGGCAAGTTGCGGCCGCTGCCATCAGAAGCTGTTTTCGGGTGGGCCGGTCGAGCTTGAAGGGCCGCGGTTCCACAAGCACCTGGCGAACTCGGACGTGCCGCTGATCGTGGACTTTTGGGCGCCGTGGTGCGGGCCCTGCCGGAGCATGGCGCCGACATTCGACCGCGCAGCTCAAATGCTGGAACCGCATGCACGGTTCGTCAACGTGGATGCGAACGCCGCGCTGGCGAACGAATTTGGCGTTCAGGGTATACCGGCCTTGTTCGCCTTCCAGGGCGGCAAGGTCGCTTTTCGGCACTCCGGCATAGCGGATCTCGGAATGCTACGAGGCTGGGTCGATCGCCTCGCGGCTTCCTCTTCTGGGCCGCACGCGAGGGCGTGACACCAACAGCAGAAGCGGCGAGATTGGAAGGCCTCCTCTGAGGCAAGTTCTTCGGCCCTGCCATCAAGCCTGGCTGCCGAGGCGGCCATGAGGTCGCCTCGGCGGCTTCAGCCGGGCAGATAGTTGCCCCAGCCCCGGTCACGGAACGTCGCCATGGCGCCCACCCATGCCAGCACGGCGGCAAGAATGTGAGTGCGGAAGGCCGCCGGAATATCGAATCCGAAGCCTAGAACCGCCGGCGCGATCAGGGCCCATAGTCCAAGCACGAGCAGCGCCAGCGGGGTCCAGGTGGCGGGTCCGACGGAGTTCGCGGCCCCCACGAGAAGGAAAAGCGCGGACAGCGCCCAAACGCTCCCAGTCGCAATGCCATGTTCAGCGAACGCGAACAGCCACGGAGTGAAGAAAAGACCCATAGCGACGAGAACCGTACCGATCTGCACCGCCCGGGCCTTCGGTGAGGCATTGTCAGGCATGAACGTCCTCCATCTGCTTTAGTGCGGGATAATTGCCGCAGCACAGCGCATGCGGTCCGGTCGGCCAGCAGCAGAGAGGCGGTATCGGCTGGAGCTCGAAGGCTTGCTTCGTGGCTGGCGCGCGGCTCGACGAGCGCGGTGGGTCCCTCGTTTCGTACGTGAGGCCCAGACGCTCGCAGTACCGCACGGCAGCGTCGCGATCTGCAAATCGCAGTTCGACCTGGGTGAGCGGATCGCGACTCCCCGTCCAGCCCATCAGCGGATCAATGACAGGCTTTTCGCGCGGACGGAAGCGCAGCCGCCACTCGCCGCGCCGAGCCCGCCCGCCCTGGTTCGTTGCGAGCGGGAACGGCTCGATGATCGCGACGGCATCGTTAGGCAGAGAACTCGCATAGCGCCCCAACGAACGGTCGAGCGATGCTCCTTTTGCGGCGGCCTGGTTGTCGTTGGCGCCCATCAGCGCCTGCCGCTCTACCCCCTTCTGCTCGGCGGCGCATGAAAGGGGCTGGCAATCCGCTATGCGTTCAACTTGCATATCCCAATCCTCCTCCGACACGGCTTTGCCGCCGCGCCGATGCGGGACGGCGAGCGGCAAAGCGCTTTCGAGACTTAAGCAGCCGCGTTTTCGGTCGCGCGCTGCTTTCCCGATCCAGCCGGGTTGCTGGCGATCTCGATCTTGCGGGGCTTCATGGCTTCCGGGACCTCGCGCTGCAGCGTGATGGTGAGGAGGCCATTCGCGAACTCGGCCGTCTTGACCTGCACGAAGTCAGCGAGCTGGAAGCGCCGCTCGAAGGAGCGTCGCGCGATGCCGCGGTGGATGAATTTGTCGGGCTTTTCGTCCTCGGCCTTCTTGCCCGAGATCGTCATCAGATTCTGCTGAGCGACGATCTCGATTTCGTCAGGGCGGAAGCCCGCCACGGCCAGCGTGATCCGGTAAGAATCCTCGTCGAGCCGTTCGATGTCATAGGGAGGGTATCCGTCGTCGGAATTCGAACCGGCACTGTTCATGAAGTCGAACAGGCGGTCGAAGCCCACTGTGGAGCGCCGGTAGGGCGCCAGATCCAAATAGTTCGTAGTCCTCATAGCCAAATCCTCCATTGAGCAATTTGGGCATGAGAGGGGTCGGAATAGAGAGCCGACGCCCTCTTGTCCCAGCCGGACCCATTGTGGCGTCCAGCTAGCAAAAATGTAGGCAGACGACCTCCGAGTTCAAGACGAAAAGGGGCGTTCAAGCACTGAAAATCTTGCTGAAAAATGGTCGCCCCGTGGCGCGATTTCCCCTGGGGACCAATCCTGCCGAGGGTCGCCACTCTTACCTCTTTTCCGCCGTGTCTCCTCCGATTGCCCCAGAGAGCACCAGCGCATCCCTCGACCGTCTGAGATAAGTCAGAGCGGGGCAGCGCCAACCGGACGATGAGGAGATCAGAGACGTGCCTGTGCACGCCTCGCGAGCAATCCGATTCGGATACGAAAGGAGAGACTGCGTGGCCATTCGTGATTTGATTCCGTGGGGGCGACAGCAAGATCGCAGCGAGATCGTGTCGGGCGATCAACCATCGACCCATCCCTTCCTTGCGCTTCACCGCGAGATGAACCGTGTCTTCGACGACGTCTTTCGGTCCATGAACCTTCCGGCCTTTGGCGGCGCAAGCGGCAGCCTCAGCTGGCCCAAGCTCGAGCTCAGCGAGACTGACAAGGAGGTCCGCATTGCCGCTGAACTGCCCGGGCTCGATGAGAAGGACGTCGAGGTTTCCGTTGAGGAGGGCGTCCTGACCGTGCGCGGGGAAAAGAAGTCGGAAACCGAAGACAAGGAGCGTGGCTATTCGGAACGCTCCTACGGGCGCTTCGAACGCCAGATCGGCCTGCCCGCCGGCGTCGAGCAGGACAAGGCGACCGCCACCTTCAACAAGGGCGTGCTGACCATAACCTTGCCCAAATCCGCCGAGGTGATCGAGAGCACCCGCCGCATTCCGATCAACGCGAAATCGTAACCGTCCGGGTCGCCTCGATCGGTGGCGAGCGGGCGCCATAGACAGAGATCGGCCGCCACGTTGCTGACGGCCGATCGTTCTCGCCGGATCGTCTTACAAGGCTCCGCGCGCCGCTAGGCGTCACTTTCAGCGTGGGATGGGCTGTGTTCGAGAGACTTGGCCGAGCGAGCCTGACCGATCGAATCTCCGTGCCTGAGCCTGCCGGGTGAGAAGATCTTCTGCGGCGATGCGCGGCGCGCTGCCTTGGCGGTTTGGCTCCTGATAATGCTCGCCCGGTGACGCGCAAGTCCAGCGGGTCTCAAAAGTGCGCCGGCCGAAGGAAACTGCCGCTAGGGCATCCAGCTCGGCGGATCGCTCGCGGGAAACGATTCGATGCCGGCCTCCTCGACCGGATCAAGGCCACCGGGCGGCGCCGGCTCGTCGTCCGCCGTCTTGTTCTTAGGGTCCTTTTCAGTTCCGGCAGCGGCTCGCGGCTTATTCGCGTCGGCATCCACAGATTCGTCGTTTTCGGTCAACGTTTCCTCCTCACGATCGGCACAGTGCCACGGCGGAGCTCTGGGATCATGGCCGGTGCGCGGCGCCGCACGCCATAGATTTAGCCCGCCGAGCCGTTGAACATCCCCGAGCCAAGTTTGTTTCGGGAGTTTCAGACGAGCGACACTGCGACCTGAGCAGCGATCCATTTGGCTCTTCGGAAATGCAACTTACGCGAGAAATCGCAATGCCTGCCTGAGCTATGTCAGCGTCCATGCCAATCGAATCTTTATCCTCCTAGGCGATTATCCGGGCGGATCCTTCCGCACGTTTGGTCATCCGCGGCGGGCGCTGCTTTGGAGGACAAGAGTGTCGAAGACGCAGGAGCACGAAGTCGTCGATACCGTGCGGGTGCGCGAGGTCGTCGGGACGGTCTCGAACCTGCCATTGCTCGAGAGCATGGTGAGCGCGCTCACATCGGCAGGCTTCGACAACGCCGATATAGATTTGATGGCGAGCCCAGAAACGGTTCGCGCAAAATTGGGGCGGATCTACGCCGACCCTATCCAGCTGGCGGAAGTACCCGAACTGCCTCGTCGCAAACTCATCACCCCGGATGAGCGCGCGACGATCACCGGAGTGGTGTTCGGCACGCTGGTGGCGTTTGGAGCCCTTGGCGTGGGGCTGCCTCTCCTAGCCTCCGGCGGGGCGCTGGCGACGGCGATCGCCGGCAGCGCTGGCGGCGGACTGGCCGGCGCCGCGATCGCCGGAAAGGTTCGCAAGATCCTGACGAAAGATGCCGATCCCGACACTCTGGCATGGGACCTGCGCAACGGGGGCCTCGTCCTTTTTGTCCGGGTTCGCGATGAAGCGCGGGAAAAGAAGGCGCAGGAGATCATGCGCAAACATGGTGCGCTGAACGTTCATGTCCATGAGATTGAGATTCGCAAGACACTGGACGAGCTGCCCCTCGCCACGATCCAGCCCGACCCATGGCTGTAGCAGCAGTCCCCTACGCTGCTGCCCCCTACAGCAACAGACGTGCTGAGCGGGTCTGGGGCAGCGAATATCCCGAGAAGGCGCTCATTCCGGTCCTGTCCACAATCCTCAGGCCGTTCAAAGAGATTGACGCGAGCTCGCGCCGACGGAGCTCGCGCATGGAGCGGCTGATATGAGTGTCGGAGAGACCGAGCAGATCGGCGAGGTGGCGGCGCTGCAATGGGAAGTAGCACCAGCCATCGCTTGCCATGCCAAGAGCCTGGAGACGGTCGAACAGCTCCAACAAGAAGTACGCAAGGCGTTCCGGCGCGGTCATTCTGGATATCAGCGCCAGCCGCGCATCGGCCCGCCGTTCGTCTTCGAGCAGAGCAAGCACCATCGCTCCGGTCAGAGCGCCAAACTCAGCGTACAGATCGTCGAGCGTGCGGCCGGAAAGCACACACAAGGTCACAGGAGTCAGGCTCTCGACCCCGCTGTCCGACGCGCCCAGTACCAGCTGCTGCAAGCCGATGGTGCTGCCGGGAAGCAGAATGTCGACGATTTGCCGCTGCCCGGTTTCGGTCAGGCGATAGCGAAAGGCCCAGCCCGAATAGAGCGTATAGAGCCCTCCTTCGAACTGGCCCGGTCGGATGATGGTGTGGCGTGCAGGCAGATCGATCTGGCCCGACTTGAGGTTACGGACAAAGGCAAGCTCGGGAAGCGTGAACTGTTTGAAGCGCGCCATCCGCCTCAGGGCACATTCGTCACATGGCACAAAGTTCATCGGCACACCCGTCCTTGAGGTCGATGCGCGCTAGCAGGTAAGGAGACATATGTCACATCACGGGCAGAAATGCAGCCCTCCTTTGGTGGCAGCAGCTGACCGGCTAGTCGCGCGCGAGAGGATAGCGCGGCTGGCCGACATGCAGACGCGCGGGAGTTGAAGCAATGGTCCAGCATGGTGGAGCAGTCTCGGCGGCGAACGATATGGCCGAAACGGACGAATTGGCAGGCCCAACTCGCCTCAGCTGGCAATGGACAGTAGCGCGGGGTGTTCTGACGCTCATCCTGGGCGTGGTGAGCTTGCTCTTCCCGATAAGCGCGCTCTTCGCTTTCACCCTGGTCTTTGCCGGCTATTCGTTCATCGACGGCATCCTCGCGCTCGTGACGGGCCTCACGGCTGACAGGAAGAAGGGCGGGCGCTGGTGGAGCCTCATCCTTCGCGGCGTCTTCGGCATCGTCATCGGCGCACTCTTTGTCCTGTGGCCCTTCCCGATGACGGTAAGCTACGCCGTGGTGTCGACGATCCTCCTGGCCGCCTGGGCGTTCCTGGGCGGAATAGCCGAGCTTTCGGCCGCGATCCGGCTTCGCAAGGAGATCAACGGTGAATGGCTGCTCGCGACCTCCGGAATTCTTCTGATTCTCATCGGCGCCGCTATTCCGGTGCTTTGGATATTGCAGCCCGCTGCCACGCTGGTGTCGTACGCCTGGATGCTGGGCATCGCCTTCATCATGATCGGGACCTTGCTCATTGTGCTGGGATTCCGCCTCCGCAAGCTCACCGCCAGACGGAGCCGTCCGCGCAAGATTCCCATTCGGACCGAGTAGCCGCGGCCCACGACGTTGCGCTTTGCCATACAGTCAGGCCGGGCGCTGCCTTGGCGGGCGCCGCGCTTGAGAATTGCTCGATGGCCACTGCATAGTCCGGAGTAGTCATGCCCCAGCTTGTGCTGATCCGCCCACGGACAGTCAGTCTGGAATCTCGAGAATCGCTTCGCCGGCTGGTGGGATGTGAACCTCACGGAGACCGGAATACGGGAGGCTAAGCCTCTTCCCCTGTCGCCGACCTGCTACATCGAACTGCGTATGGCGTCGACAAGCTCTTGAGGACGCCACGGAGCGACTCACCGCGGTGCGCCTGGTCGCGCCACCTGGCGTTTTCCCGGCCCGGAATGATCCCCTATCCGCTTGGAACGGAAAAGGTACCCGACACGCGCCCTCCTCTTCCGCCGCTTCCCTCGACTCTGGCGACGTCCCTCGCCAGGTCGATTGAAATACTGCCGCTCTTGAGTGTGTCGGCACCTCGCCGTAGCGCCACGTCGCCCTGCAAGATGATGACCCGGCGATCCAATTCATAAACGGCCTGGTTGCCGCGCGCGCTTTCATTCCCACGCGTCACGATCACATTTCCGGTGGCTGTGATCCGCTGGACGTCCAGCGCTGGCCGATCGCTGTAAGCAACCGTTGCACATCTAGCTCGCAGTGCCACAGCTGCCTGTGTGACCTTCACATTGCCGCAAAGATCCACGCGCTTGCTTCGGTTTCGCACTTCGATCCGCTCGGCGGCCAAGTGGACCGGCGGCTGTCTGCTCGGGGGAGCACTCGCCTGCGGCAGACGAGATGCATCAAGCGCCCCGGGCAGCATGTGCAGCTGGGCATTCCCCTCGAGGGCGATCACCTGCTCGTCGAGAACCGCGACCATGCGCTCGGCACTGAAAGTCCCTGCCGGAGATCGCCCCTCGACACCGCTGCTGCCGATGGCGCGACGCGTAGTCAGGTCGATCACGACGGAGTCGGTAAGCATGCGATAGCCATTGGCGGCTTCGAACCGGACCGGTCCTCCAATGGCTATCTTGTCGATCTCGAAATTGTACGAGCCCCCCGGTGCCCAGATGCGGGCCGGGCCGTCCGCAATCTCGATCCACGCCGCCAGGTTCGTCAGTTCCACGACTGCACGCTCGGCGGAAGCTTGCACCGCGCGCGCTGCCGTAATGCCGAATAGGCGGCCTTGCCGGTCCTGTCCGCGATACGAAGCCCCGTCGACCCGCAGGCGCTCGTGGGCCACAGGCACTTTGTTGCGATCGACGAGGAAGCTGATCTCGCGGCGTTGCCAAAGCGGTAGAAGGACCATGATGGCGAAAACCAGGCCGATAGCCGCCGGCAGCGCCCCGTTCAGAAAAGAAACGAGACGGTCGCGGAAGCCGCCCGGTGCCGCCCTCGCGCGCCGTCGACTTCTGACGTCGGCCTGGGCGATCCGGTTCGAACCTATGGGGTCGCTTTCATGCTGGGTATGCTCAAGGCGTGTGCCGATCTCGCGCGAACGCGCAGCCGCCGGGCTCGCGGCGGCGGTCAGCGCGGCAGATCGCTTACTCCCATCAGTGCGGCATCCACGGCATGAGCGGCCTGGCGCCCTTCGCGGATCGCCCAGACCACCAGCGACTGCCCCCGCCGCATGTCGCCGCATGCAAAGATCCGGGGATCGCTCGTCCGGTAGTCAACCGCGCTCGCAGCGACATTGCCGCGGCCGTCGAAAGCGACGCCTGCCTGATCGAGCAGACCCTGTCTGTGCGGGCCAACAAAGCCCATCGCGAGAAGGATGAGGTCGGCTTTCAGGGTGAATTCGCTGCCTGGCACTTCGCGCATCCGGCCCTCCGCCCATTCGAGCCGCACGCATTCCAGACCCGTCACGTCCTTGTCGCCGAGGACGCGCTTTGCCAGCACCGCCCATTCGCGCGTCACGCCTTCCTCATGGCTGGTGGAGGTGCGTAGCTTTAGGGGCCAGTTGGGCCAGCTCAGCGCTTTGTTCTCCTTCTCCGGCGGTTTGGGCATGATCTCGATCTGCGTGACCGAGGCTGCCCCTTGACGGTTCGATGTTCCAACGCAGTCCGAGCCGGTGTCGCCGCCGCCGATCACCACGACATGCTTGCCGGTTGCTAGAAGCGAGCCGTTGGGCGCGGCCCGCAGCTCGTCATCGCCAGCATTGCGCCTGTTCTGCTGGACCAGGAATTCCATCGCGAACCGCACGCTGGGCAGCTCCACGCCAGGGATGGCGAGCCTGCGCGGCTCTTCGGCTCCGCCGGCGAGCACGATCGCGTCATAGTTTTCTTTGAGCGATTTGACCGAGAGGTTGAGCCCGACCTCTGTCGACGTGCGAAACTCGACCCCTTCCTCCAACATCTGGGTCATCCGGCGGTTTATCAGGTGCTTTTCCAACTTGAAGTCGGGGATGCCATAGCGAAGCAGCCCCCCGATCCGATCGTTCTTCTCGAACACGGTGACGTTGTGACCGGCGCGCGCGAGCTGCTGCGCGCAAGCGAGACCTGCTGGGCCCGATCCGACCACGGCCACCGCCCTGCCGGTGCGCCGGGCGGGGATTTGAGGCACAATCCAGCCTGCTTCCCAGCCCTTGTCGGTGATTGCGCATTCGATCGTCTTGATCGTGACCGGCTGGTCGATGATGTCGAGGGTGCAAGCGGCCTCGCAGGGAGCCGGGCAGACCCGGCCGGTGATCTCGGGGAAATTGTTGGTCGAGTGCAGGTTGTCCAGGGCCGTTTTCCAGTCGGCCTCGTAGCCGAGATCGTTCCAGTCCGGGATCATGTTGTTGACCGGGCAGCCGGCGTGACAAAAAGGAATGCCGCAGTTCATGCATCGCGAAGCCTGGGCACGCAGCTCGGACTCGGGCAGCGGCACGATGAATTCGTTGTAGTGCTTCACCCGGTCCTTGGGATCCGCGGCGCTTCGATCGTGGCGGTCGAGTTCGAGAAATCCGGTTTCCTTACCCATACACGTAACCTTGAAAACGAGACTTCAATGGCTAGGCGCTGAAGGAAATGCTGTTCGCGGCCGCGGGCTCCAAGCCGTCGTTAATTTCCAAGCGGCCCTGCTGCGCCACAATGATGAACCTCAGTTTTCGGCGAAATTTTGGACGCTCTGAGGGATTCGGCCGCCGCGAACATTCATCAGGCCTGCATCGAGCGGTCCCGCATTGAACGTTCGGAGCCATTCGGTCATCCTCGCCCCTCGGGAGGCAGCACTCCCGCTGCAACATCCTGGAAGCGGACACGTCGGCCGGGGCGTTGCGTATGATCGCGTCGATCTCGACCGAGGGCAGCAGCACTTCGGCGCGGGTGAAGTCGGTCATCGGCTAGGATTGCCGCGAAGAAGGAGTCGATCGCTGCCTGCCGCTCGGAGGCAAACACCGGCATTCCCGGCTCCGCGGGCGCGTCCTGATTTTCCGAACGGGACACCGACTCGGCTTCGTCTGCCGCGCAGCGTCGTTCATCACGAGATCCGCAGGCGCTGAAGGTGCGTATGCTATCGTCGATCATCACGACCAGCGCGTAATCGAGCGCGAGCGCGGAATGAATGAGCAGCTAGGCCGCCAGCTGTCGCGCCTCTGCATGGCAAGCTCGTCGTAGAGGCGGGCACTGAGCGGCTTGCCACCAGGCGCTACCACCTCGGAAGGTGGTGGCTGAGGCGTATATATTCATATCGCAAGCATTCCTGATCGGTCCCGAGGTTAAGCAGTCGCCAACCCCTCGACCGTCCGGACCGGAAGGGGTGGCGCGACCAACCCCATCTCGCACTTCCTCTGAAACGGAATCGGTCGCAGGGAATTTATGATTAGACTGCCCCTCGCAGCCGAAGGCATGCGGGACCGAGCGAACGAACGGCTAGCGGGATCTTGGAAAATTGGACTACGCGAGCAACAACCTCCCGACGCTGCCTCCATTGGACACGGACCAGGGCCTCAACCGCTATCTGGCCGAGATCAGGAAATTTCCGATCCTGTCGCCCGAGCAGGAGTACATGCTCGCCAAGCGCTTCCATGAGCACGGCGACACCGACGCCGCGGCCCAGCTCGTCACTAGCCACCTCCGCCTCGTCGCCAAGGTCGCGATGCAGTATCGGGGCTATGGTCTGCCGGTCGCCGACCTCATCGCGGAAGGCAACATCGGGCTGATGCAGGGCGTCAAGAAATTCGATCCCGATCGGGGCTTCCGCCTCGCCACATACGCCATGTGGTGGATCAAGGCTTCGATCCAGGAATTCATCCTGCGCAGCTGGAGCCTGGTCAAGATAGGCACCACCGCCGCCCAGAAGAAGCTCTTCTTCAATCTGCGGCGCATGAAGAAGAACCTCGAGGCTTACGCGGACACCGATCTCAAGCAGGCCGACGTCGCTACGATCGCCAAGGCTCTCGGCGTTACTGAGGCGGACGTCGTGGCGATGAACCGCCGCATGCTGACAGGCGGCGATGCATCGCTCAATGTGCCCCTTGGCGAGGACGGGGACAGCCAATGGCAGGACACGCTTCGCGACGACGCGCCGCTCCAGGACGACCTCATCGCCGAGGATGAGGAGGCGCGCATTCGCCGCGAGCTGCTCACCGAAGCCATGAAGGACCTCAACGAGCGCGAGCGTCATATCTTCACCGAGCGGAGACTGATCGACGAGCCCAAGACCCTTGAGCAACTGAGCCACGTCTATAACGTCAGCCGCGAGCGCGTCCGGCAAATCGAGGTTCGTGCGTTCGAGAAGCTCGAGAAGGCGATCCGGCGCTTAGCCGCCGAACGACGGCTGATCGCCTGACCACTGGCAAAGTAGAACCTCCGCCCACTCGCCCACCTTGTGTCCGATAAGTGTGATTCTCGGACATAATAGTGACCTCGAGAGGGGCATTTCACGGTCCCGAAATGGCATGCCCGCAGCGGTGGCGAAACGGCGGTCCCGGATTCCTGCGCGCCGAGATCGAGCGCGCGGCCTACTATGCGCGGGCGTCGCGGTCGCCGGAGACGCAGCGCGCTTACGCATCCGACTGGCGGATCTTCGTCGCCTGGTGCGATCAGCGCGGCAGAAGAAGCTGCCGGTAAGTCCAGGCGCCGTCGCCACCTTTCTCGCCGCGGAGGCCGGCGCCGGGGCCAAAGCCCTAACCATTGGCTGGCGCATGGCCTCAATTGGTTATCATCATCGACAGGCCGCTGAAGCGAAGGCGCGGTGATCGCGATCCCGGAGGAACGGCGCCCTCAGCAAAAGGCTCTTCTCCTCGCGTGGATGGCAGCGGCAGGACAAGGAGGGGCCGCTCTTCCGCCGGCTTAGCTGCGGCGGAGAAATTGACCAGGCACCCGATGTCGAACCGCGCGGTTGTCCGTCTGGTCGAGCGCTGTGCTCCGGATGCCGGTCTCGACCCACGCTTTTCGCCGGTCACTCGCTACGCTTAGGCTCCCCCACCGGGGCGCGAATCAGGCCGCGACCATCTTCAAGATGCGCGGTCAGCCGACACAAATCGGTGCAGGTCCTCTCCGAATATGTGGCTAGCTAAGATGTTCCGCGATTACGTCAGGGAAAATTTCCTCTGAGGCGAGCTTACGGCCTCACGATCTCCGCGTCTGCGAAACTCGCACAGGCTTGATGCATTACGCTCACTGAGAGACATCCGCAGGTACGTCGCTGAAGCGAATGCATGGAAGCAGGAAGCTTCGCACTCGGTTATTCGATATCTGGAGGACGAAACGGTACATGACGACCTTCCAAGATCGTGAACGCAGCAAGAAAGCGAAATTCGAACGCGACGAGGAACTGAGGTTTCGGATACAGGCACGCCGCGACCGCCTCCTTGCCCAGTGGGCTGCGAGCCGAATGGGACTCAGCGATGGTGAGACCGAGAGCTATGTCGGCGATGTCGTCAGGGCAGACTTCGAGGAACCCGGGGATGAAGATGTGATCCGAAAGGTTCTCGGCGACATGCTGAACGCAGCTATCGAGATAGAAGAAGATGAGGTCCGGGCCGTATTCGCTGACAAGCAGCATGAAGCGCGCCGCATGCTCGCGGGGGACGCCTGAGCCTGACGATTGCCGAGCACGAAACCGAATCCCCTGAAGCGGATTTAACCCGACATCGAACCTACCAGGCGGAGCGCTCGATTTGCTGGATCTGACGCTGGTAAACGACCTTGGCCCGTCGCTGTGGCCTGATCCCAAGCGGGTCGTGATCAGGCCGTTCGTTCCTGCCGGGACTGTCAGGATTTCCGTGTGCGGCCGGGCGGTTGATCATCAGGCCGCCATGGCTCTGATGAAACGTTCGCCGAA